>CAZAQY010000068.1:31879-33502 GCA_964486845.1 uncultured Pirellulaceae bacterium | reverse complement strand
CACGCCAAGTCCACAGCGCGCGCTCGGTGCCGTAACGCCCGCCTTGACCGAGACATCCTCAAACCGTCCGTCCGGGCCGTTCCGGTACAGCGTGTCCGGCAGCGCCTGCAACATGCAGGGATGGCAGTCGATGTACAGCGTCTTGCCGCCCTCGGTGTGTGTACACAGCGGGTAGTTTTCAGGCTCGGGACCCAAGCGGGCATAGTTCGCAATGTACAAGTCGACGTTTCCGTCCGCGTCGATGTCGGCCCAAGCGCAACTCGAACTCAAACGGCCCGGAGATTGACCCTCGGGAAGCGTCTGCTTGCTGAACGTTCCGTCGCCGTTGTTGCGATACAGGACGTTCTCGTCGTATCCCGTGACGCACAAGTCCGGAAAACCGTCGTTGTCGTAGTCGGCGGAGGCCACACCCATCGAATAGACCGCCTCGACCAGTCCCGCCGCCTGCGTCACGTCCACAAAGGTGCCATTCTGCTGATTGAGGAACAACAGGTCACTGGGGTCGGCGTCCGGGGGAGCCTCGCCTGCGGGCAGGCCGGGGCGATAGGTCGTTCCCTGAGCGCAGTACAGGTCCGGCCAGCCGTCGCGGTCGTAGTCGAACCAGCCCAAGCCCGAACCATAGGTCAGATGCGTATGCCGCTGCTCGGACAGCGGCGAATGGTGCAGGAAAGAAAGGCCGGCCGCTGCCGCCACGTCCCGAAAAACGAAGGGGGACGGGGTTGCGACTCCGGATTTCGGCGGGGGCTGCGGCGCCAAGTCGCGGGCGGTCACGGTTTTCGGGTGGCCGCCCGCCACTGGACGCGACGTGGAAACGGGCGCAGTCGCATGGTCGGAACACCCTGCGCCGACAGCCACCAGCAGAAGGATGAGCCAGGCTCCCCACCGCCCTGCCACTGGGCACCGTCCCCCTTCCGCGCGTGCTGGTCTCGGACACGACATGGTTCCGCCGAGCACCTTCTCGCAAAGATCAGGGCCGCGTCATGGCAGCCATGCTCTCGCGCGCCTTCTCCCAGAGGGCCTTGATTTCGTCGTCCGAACCACCCTTGGCGATCGCGCGCAGGTTCTCTACATAGGCCTTCTTCGCTGCGTTGCGTTCGGCCGTCGAGAACTTCGACGGAATCGGCTCCTTCTCGAGATTGTCCAGCAATTGGTTAAATGCCGGAGCGGCCGCCGCCTTTTGGGCCCCCTGCGGTCCCTCCACCTGCAGCGACATGCCGACTGTCATCATGCCGCCTTGGCCGGTCATCGCCTGCAGGGCAGGCCAAGTCGGAGCTTCCGCCCCTTCCATTTTCTTCCTCGCGCTGGCTCCTGGATCACAGCCGGCAACGATCAATGCCAACAACGCCAACAGACAAAAGGCACGAGCCACGGCAAGCGACTCCTTTCCAACACAGAGAACGGATTGACGCTCAAACACTTCGAAAACACTGGCCACGCATGACGAAGCATGGCCCGGGCAGTGGGTATCCCAGTTCGCCCTCACCGGCGTGGACCGTTATCACGGCGACCCCGGCACGGCTAACAAAGTAAGCCGTGCCACCTCCGATCACCCTCGCCGGCACGGACCATTATCACGGCGACCCCGGCACGGCTAACAAAGTAAGCCGTGCCACCTCCGATCAC
>CAZAQY010000068.1:27797-31779 GCA_964486845.1 uncultured Pirellulaceae bacterium | reverse complement strand
CACGGCTAACAAAGTAAGCCGTGCCACCTCCGATCACCCTCGCCGGCGCGGACCGCTATCACGGCGACCCCGGCACGGCTAACAAAGTAAGCCGTGCCACCTCCGATCACCCTCGCCGGCGCGGACCGTTACGGTGGCAGGTATACCGCAGCTTCCTGGCCGGCCCGCGATCCCGTGTTCCGCCACAGGTCCCCATCTACCGAATCGGGAATGAAGTGGACCGAGGCATCGGCATAGGCACACAACGCGCCGCCGGGATGCAGGCTGGAAATAGGCCGGCGATCCGTCGCTAGAAAACATCCCCCGCAATGCATGTCCGTCCAGGTGATCAAGTCGTTTTGGTGCCAATTCGGGGTCACGTTGGTCGCGGCGCCACAATAACCGGTCTCCTCGGACCACCGCCGACAACGCTGTCCGTTGACGACGCCTACGCCCGAATACACATGGTCGCACGCCTTGCCGCGGAAGACCTCGCCAACCATGGCGGTGTTGGCCGTCCCGTCCGTGATGTGTCCCATCGTCACTTTCAGCCGCGAGAAGACCCCGCGGTCCGCCTCGGGACGCGGCGTGTCGCCCCAGATTCCTGCGTAGTTCGTCGGCCCCTCCGTGCCGACCTGCCGCGTCGGATCGCTGGGGCACATGAACGTCGGGATGATCGCGTCGCCGGGACGACCTGCGGGATCGGAATCACCCAGGCGGGGAAAGGCCCCGCTGGAGTCTCCGGCGGGCCAACAACCAAGGGTCACCTTCGACAGGTCCATCCTATCGTACAGCGCTTGTTGCTCGATTTGCGGCAGAATCATGGCTCGCCAACTGTAACCGGTCGAGACCACCCAACCGGGACAAGAACCTAGGTAGGCCGTCGGCTGGATGCCTCCCGCGACGGTCATAAACGTCTTGTGGATGTCGTGGTAATTGTGCAGAGCCACCGCAATCTGCTTGAGGTTGTTGGTACACTGACTCCGGCGCGCCGCCTCGCGCGCCGCCTGGATGGCCGGCAGCAGCAAGGCGACCAAGATGCCGATGATGGCGATCACCACCAACAATTCCACGAGAGTGAAAGCCCCTGCTGCCGGACGGCTGGGCCTTCGGTGTCTAGGCACGTTGTTCATACGTTGATCCCCTCAAAACAAAGGACGAAAAAGAACGAGCCGCACTTTCCCGAAATTCGCTACTAGCCTACCATTGGGCCAAATGGTTGTCAATCAGAACGCCGCCAAATTCGCGTCGCGGCGCCGGGCCGCGAAAAGAGCCGGGCCCATGCTCTTTCCAGCTTGGCTGCGATTTGTCCCAGCAAGAGTCGAAGTCGATCTCTCCCAGATCGGATTGAATAGGATTCTGCGCGGGCACAAGTTCCAGATCCTTTGTCCTGGGCAAGTCACGCGAGCCCTGCTGATTTTCGCAATATCCGTTTCGTTTTTCGGCAGCCTTCCCGGTTGCGGTCCGGAACCAGTTTCGTCGCCCCCGGTTGACTCCCCGGACCTCCGGCCAATCGCTTCGCAAGTGGCCGCCTTTTGCGGCGATTGCCACGCCGTGCCCCCCCCGGCTTCGTTTCCACGCCGCGCGTGGCGGGAACAAGTCGAACTGGGACACCGCTTCTACGCCGAATCGGGACGAAACGACCTGACCGTTCCGCGCATGAACGATGTGATCGGCTACTACGAGTCGCTGGCGCCAGAAGAACTTGTCCTCCCCTCGCCCGAGGAACCGGCCGATGGCGTCACGATCCGTTTTGAACGTACGGTGATCGCATTTCCCCACGCTGCTCCCCTCTTCCCAGCGGTGTCGCACCTGCGGCGGACAACATCCCGTGCCGATGGCCGGGTCGATTTGCTGTTCTGCGACATGAGTGCCGGCGAGGTGCGCCGGCTCATCCCCGACCCGCAGGCTTCCGTGACGGCCTTGCTGGGCAAGGTCGCCCATCCTGATCATGTCGAACCCTGTGACCTGGACGGCGACGGGCAGGAAGACCTCGTAGTGGCGGACCTGGGCACTTTTCTGCCCGAAGACCACGATCGCGGCAAGGTCGTCTGGCTGCGGGGGGGCGAGTCGGATCGGGAGCCGATCGTCCTGGCAGAGGGATTGGGCCGCGTGGCCGATGTTCAGCCCGGCGACTTCGATTCTGACGGCGATCTGGACTTGGTGGTGGCCGATTTCGGCTGGCGGACCACCGGACGCCTGCGGATGCTCGAACAAATCCGCCCCCAGGGATCAACCCCGCGGTTTCGCCAGCGCGTGCTGGATGACCGGCACGGCGTCATCCACGTGCCGGTAATCGACTTGGATGGCGATGGCCGTCTGGATTTCGTCGCCTTGTTCAGCCAGGAGTTCGAGTCGATCGAAGCATTCCTGAATCGCGGCCAGGGGTTGTTCGAGCGGCGGCTGATCTTTGCGGCTGCCGATCCGTCGTTCGGCTCCAGCGGCATCCAACTCGTGGACTTGGACGCCGACGGCGACACCGATGTGTTGTACACCAACGGCGATACGCTGGATGGGTTCTACCTCAAGCCGGATCATGCCATTCACTGGCTGGAGAACCAGGGGACGTTTCCCTTCCAGCACCACGTGCTATGCCCCATGCCGGGCGTCATCCGGGCCCTGGCGGTCGATCTGGACGGCGACGAGGACTTGGACGTGGTGGCCTGCGCGTTTCTGCCCGAGCGGATTCTGCGCGGGGCCAGCCGGCGCGAGTACGATTCGTTGATCTGGCTGGAGCAAGTCGCCCCGGGCCGCTTTGTCCGGCATACCCTGCAGCGGTCCGAGGACGGACACATGGCGATGGAAGTGGGCGACCTGAACGGAGACGGCCGAGCCGATCTGGTGCTGGGTGGGTTCGCCGCCCGGTCTGATTCCGTGCCGCCCTGGCTGACGATCTGGTGGGGGAGGTAGGCCGGAACAAGTCCGCACAGTTCCGGCAACGATTCGAGCGGTTTCCGAGCAGTTCGAAGTGCCGGAACTGCGAGGACTTGTTCCGGCCTACCTAATGCCCTGCCCCGGCGAGAGAAACCCGCGATCCAGCACGAGCTTCGCCCGCTGATGATTCGTCAACTGCCACTTCGGTTCGCGACCCAGCCAACGGACGTAGTGGACCAGCGAGACCAATTCCTGCTGGCTCAGGTTCGGGTTGGCGGCCATCGGCGTGCCGGGCAAGCCCAGCCGGATCCGCACATAGACCGAGGGCGGGTCCGGAACGCCTTTGAATTCCTCCCAGACCAGGTTCCGCGGACGCGTCGCGTAGCCCTCCTCGTCCGCCAGGTACAGTCCGTCGTCGCCGGTCCCGTCGCGGCCGTGACACCGAGGGCAGTTCTGCGTGACGAAAACTCCCTGCCCGCGCTGAATCATCGCCTCGATCGCCGGCCCCAACTCCGGAACCGCGACCGGCTCGCCGGGAGTCAGTTGCAGATCCAAAAGCCTGCCAAGTTCCGCCTCGTCGACATCGTCTTCCCCGCACTCGTCCCGCAGTCGCTGCACGACGGATTCCCGGACGCCCTCGCGGCGCAGCCTTAGCACCTCGCCCATCAACTCGCCTCGCGGGGCTTCATCCAGTTGCCGAAACGCGGGCATCGACGTCCCTGGAATGCCGCGGACCGTGACGGCGTCCAGGTCCGCCAACGTGGGCACACCGTTCACCGTGCTCACCAGCCGGAACTTGCTCGTGCGAAAATCGCGGGGTCTGGGAAACAGGGACCGCGTGGCCGCTCCCCGGCCGCCGCCATCCGCTCCGTGGCAGGCACTGCAGTCACGCAGATACAACTCGCGGCCGGTCAGCGCGCTGTCGGCCGATCGTAGCGGGGCCGGCGGCTCCGCGACGGGAGCAGACGCCGCCGCGGACGAACCGGGCGCGGGCGATGCCGGGCGTTGGCAGCCTGCCAACAAGACCGTGATCGCGATGGCGGTGAGGAACGAGCCCGGGGCGGCCGGCGCGCCGACCCCGCAGATCGCTCTGTTGACCGCGGCGGGAATCTTCACGTGGGACATCTGG
>CAZAQY010000068.1:0-27697 GCA_964486845.1 uncultured Pirellulaceae bacterium | reverse complement strand
GGCACTTCGACCGTCGCCTCCAGCATCACGCGCGTTTGTCCGTCGCGATTGCCCATGCTCAGGGTGAACTGGCGGACGGCTCCGGCGATCTTCAGGCCCACGTCCAGTTCCTGGGCGGCTTGCTCGTGCGTCTTGCCCTTCTCGACCATGCTCTGCTGGATCATGGCCTCGCGGTTGGCGTTCAGGATCGACGCCAGCCGAGAGCCGTCGAGGGTTACGAGGCTGTGCAGGCCCGCCAACGGTTGCACGTTTCCTGCCGCCTCTTCCTTCAGCGCGTCGATCAAGTCCCGCGCGAGAGCCTCACTGCTGCTGATGATCACGTGGCCCTGGGGCATGGCCAGGGTGGGCTGGAAATTGAACCGCATGTCGACCGGCCCCTCGCCGGACCGGGCGGACGGGGCAAACGCGGCGACCGTGTACTTGACGCCGGCGTGCTCCGGCCGGTCGATGATCAGGCCCGGTTCGGCCTTCTGCCCGCGGGTGAAATTGACCAGGCCCAACGCCTTCTGAAATGCCTCTTCGGCGACCAGCGAGAACTTCTCCGGGTTCTTCATGCGGAACACAGCGGCGAAGCCCGGCAACTGAACCTGCGGCGTGCCCACCTTGTCGTCGTACTGCTGCTGGGCTACCACGAACCGCACGTGCGGCGTGGTCTCGGCCAGCACTTCATCGGTCAGGTCTCGGCCCGTGAAGAAGATGCCCATCATGTTCTCGAAGAAGATCAGCCCCGAGGTCCGTTCGGGGAACAACCGGTCTTTCGCCGCATAGAACTTGTGGAGATCGCGGTAGAAGCTCAGGGAGGCGATCTGCCGCGGGACCGCGAAGTTGGGCATAGCGCCGCCCGCAGCGGTGTCCGGCGTAGCAAATTCCTTGGGCGAGAAAGCATCGCTGGGTGCGCTGTCCGCCGCCACTTCGATCGCCAGCTTCTGGTCCTGGACGTTCACGCCCATCGCCAGCCAGTTCGACTGGCGCACGGCCTCCAGCAGCGGCGCGAACAGGAGCGAGGCCAACGGGTTCTCCGCGTTCTTGGCCAGCGCGGCCTGCACGTTGGGGATCTGTTTCAACACGGCCAGATCGGCGTAAATGCTGCCCACCGCGTTGGCGCCGATCGCTTGGCGGGCGCTGCGGTAATTCGGTGCTTTGGCCACGCTGGCGCCGTTCGGATCGGCCCGCAGGTCCACCGCCGCCTTGAGCCAATCGGGCTTGTTGGTCAACACCAAGCGGTTGCCGATGACGGTGTGCGCTTCGTTGGGGCCGAACTTCCAGCCGGTCACGCCGCGGTACTCGGCGGACACGACGGCATTCGGCTGGCCGCGTTTTTCGGCCTCGCCGCGAGCGACCACGCGCGTGAACTCGTGGACTTCCTCCAGCAACCCGGCGTCTTCGGTATCGACGATCAGCAGGCTGGCCTCGTTGGGCCCGACGGCCCAGGTGACGCCGCCGCCAAGCAGTTTGCCAACCAGGCCGCGGAAGTCGACCTGATACTTCTCCTGGTAGTGCTTGACCGCGCCCGCCAACTGTTTGAACTCGGCGTTGGCCGTAGCGGCCTGGTATTGGGGCGAGGCGGTGACCGCGCTGGTAACGCGATCGTCCAAGAGGGGCTCCAGCAGCCGGCGAGGCTCAGCAATGTCCACGACGATCACGGCGTCCTGGGGAATCCACTCGGCTCGCGGCGGCAGCGGCTCGGCGGCCGGCGCGCCGCGGGTCAGGAAAAGCGAGCAAGTCACGATGGTCAGGGCGAGAAATTGGCGAGACATGGTTGTTCCACTCCTTCAAAGATCGCGCTGGCAGAAACACCAGGTCGCCAGAGCGACGGCGGCCAGCGTGGGGATACTGTAACCGAGAAAGACCTTCCAAAACGAGAAATCCTCGTAATTGCCGCGCTCGAAGAAGCCGCCCGAGTCGCGGCGGGGCGGCTCGGGCTGCCCGCCCCCAAAGACCGCCATGACCTGGTCCCACTGGCGCTGTAACGCGGCCGCGTCCGTCGGACTCAGCTTGCGGTCACGCTGGTCGTCCGGCGCCTTCCACGGCGTCCGCAGCAGGGTCGGCAGAGCCCGGTTCAATGTGATCGGCGAGAACTCCTCCAACTGCAACGTGTCCAAAACGAAATTCGCCGGGTACCAGACGAAGAACAGCACCACGGCGGCCACCAGCGGACGGCGCAACAGCGTGCCGGCGAGAAAGCCCAACGAGACGAGAAACGTCAACACCAGGCTGACGAGCGTTGCAGCGCAGAGCATTCCGTACCAGGTCACCGAGTCGGCTGCCACGGCAGGACGTTTGGCAAACGCCGCCAGAAGCACACAGGGCGTGATGACCAGAAAGAACACGGCCAACACGGTCACCACCCGTGCCGCCCAACTGGCCAGCAGATACTCGTAACGCGTGATCGGGCGGCTGAGGATCCCGTCGGCCAGCGCATCCAGCCGAGATCCGGTCACCGGGCTGATCCCCAGCAACATGACGATCAGAAACCACGGAAACACCAGAAACGGAAACAGCAGCGAGCCCGTCAGGATGGCCGTCTGGAGTTGCCCCCAAGCGCTCGCCAGCGTCAGCAAGGCCAGTAATCCGGCGGCGATCAGCCACAAACGGACCAGCCAACCGGACCACAGGCTGCCCAGTTCATGACGCACAATCGCCAGGGCCGGCATCAGCGCCGTGCCGCTTTTCATATTCGAATCGCCGAAATCCATGCGCTTGGTCCTCTTGCAGCAGTTGTAAGTAAGCGTGTTCCGTGTCGTTGCGGGCCGACTGAATGGAGTGCAGCGTCAGGCCGGCAGCGTCCACCAGTTCCAGCACTTTCGCCAGCGCGGCGGCGCGGTTGGCGCCCTCGGACACCCGCATGGCCAGCGTGTGCTGATCGGCGACTCGCGCGGTTACGTCCGGCAACTCGGCGGCCCGCTGAACTGCTCCGGGCAGCGATTCCGGCGGTCCTTCGACCTCCAGGATGTACTCGTCCCGCTGCAACCGCCGCTTCATCTCCCGCATCGGCCCACTGAAGATCATGCGGCCTTCGTACATCACCCCCACGTGGTCGCAGATTTGGTCGATGTCGCTCAGGATGTGCGTGGCGACGAGGATCGTGCGCGTCTTGCCCAAGTCGCGGATCAAGTCCAAGGTGAACCGCCGCGCGGCCGGGTCCAGTCCGGCCGTGGGCTCGTCCCACAACAGCAGCGGCGGATCGGCCATCAGCGAGGCCGCAATGCCCAGCCGCGTGCGCATGCCGGTCGAAAAGGTGTCAATCCGCTGGTCCGTCGCATCCAGCAGCCCTACGGCCCGCAACAACGACGTCAGACGCGGCTTGCGGACCTCCGCGGGCAGGCGGCAGACCTTGCCCAACAATTCCAGGTATTCGACCGGCCGCAAGTGTCCCGGCAGTGTGGGATGAGTGGGCAGGAAGCCAATCATGCCCCGCACCCCCGTCGCGTTCACCCCGCAAGCATGGCCGAAGACCTCCGCCTTCCCCGCCGTCGGCGCCTGCAGCCCCAGCAGCAGACGCAGCGTCGTCGTCTTGCCGGCGCCGTTGGGCCCCAGCAGTCCGTAAATCGACCCGGCCGGCACCTGCAAGCTCATATCGTTGACGGCAATCACTTTGCCGCCGTAGATCTTCGTCAAATGCTCGGTGCGAATGGCCAACGACACTAGTAGGCTCTCCCATGCTGGCGGAGGGGGATGGGCGGCTTGCCGGCCGCTTTTCGCTCGTTCCGGCACGATATTCGTTCGCCGGAACGAGATCTTGAACGACGACCAAAAGTCTTTCCTCGGAATCGGTCTTGCCGACAATCATAGTAAATCATCCGCCCGTCGTGGTTACATCCCCCGAATGGCGAGAATCTTCTTAGATCCGGCCGCGGTCCTTCCGCGGATCCGGTTCGAGACAAGTTGACTCGCCAACCTCTTGAATGGCCATGACCGACGCGGCGTGGCACAGCGAAGCCGTCGTGTCGATGTTGGCTCCGATCCGTTCGGCCAGGCGGACGGCCACCCGGACGATGCGACCGTTCTGGACCGCCAGTCGCAGATCGTCGCAGGCGCATCCGCAGATGGTGCAGGCCACGTCGTGAAATACTGTCGTCGAACTCAATGGACTCCTCCGTCGTTCGAATATCGCATTTGTGACTGCACGTGCCAGGGGGGCCTTGCAGACCGAATGCCATGATTGTATCATTGCCCGCCACGAGACTGTCAAACGCTGCACGGAAGCGACTGTCCGGGTCTGACAGTCACGATGCCTGACAGTCTGCCGAACGGTTCAGACGCCCTTCCTGTTGCTTGCCGTGAGTTTTTCTTGCCCGAAGAGGTTGCCATGCGCAGCAAGTCCGGCCGTCCGGCTCCATCTGCCACGAGTCACGATACCGGCCTGCGGAATCGCGTGCAGGCTTACCGGTCGGCCCGGAACTGGTCGCAAGAGGAACTGGCCCTGCGAACCGGCCTGTCCCGAGCGGGGATCAGTGCCATCGAGATTGGGAGACTGGTCCCCTCCACGGCCGCTGCCTTGGCTTTGGCCCGCGCGTTTGGCTGCACGGTGGAGGATCTTTTCGAGCTGGAAGCGCCGTCCGACTGTTCGCCTGACTGGGCCTGGGAGTCCCCGCAGGATTCGTGTCGCTACTGGCTGGCAGAGGTTCGAGGCCGCCGCTGGTTGTACCCGGTGGAAATGAGTCAAATCGGGCTGGCCGTCCACGACGGTGTTTGGGAGGCGGGGGAATTGCGCACCCGTCAGGCTCACGATCCTTCGCAGACGCTCGTGATCGCCACCTGCGACCCAGCGGCCGGCTTGTTGGCGACGGAGATCGCCCACGCGAGCCGCTTTCGATTGCTCGTGCTGCAACGCTCCACGCGCGAAGCGCTTGCTCTCTTGCGCCGCGGACTGGTGCACGTCGCGGGCCTGCACCTGGGGCAAGCGTCAGATCCGGCGGGAAACATCCCCGTCGTGCAGGAGGTGGCGGGGGGCGGGTATCAGTTACTGCGCGTCGCCCGCTGGGAACAAGGCGTGGCGTTCCGGCCGGAACGTCGGCTGTCCAGTCTCCACGCGGCGGCTCGCGCGCACGTTCGCTGGGTCGCACGCGAGCCCGGTTCCCCTGCGCGGCGGTGGCTGGACGAGTTGCTGGCCGGCCGCAGCACGCCGCGCCGCATCGCGACGGATCATCGGGGCGTCGCCGACGCCATCCGTTGTGGCTGGGCTGACGCCGGCGTGTGCCATCGCTTGGTCAGCGAAATGGCCGGGCTGTCCTTCTTGGGATTTCCCCAGGAAGCACACGACCTGTGCTACGCGAACGACCTGGCGGGCGACCCGCGCCTGCAGACGCTGGTCAAGGTCGTGCGGTCTGTCGAGTTTCGCCGCCAGTTGGCGGAACTACCCGGTTACGCCGTGACCGGCGCCGGGGAGATACAGCAGGTGGACTGAGTCCAGGCGGACGCGTGTATTTCTCCTATGATTGTTTACTCTGAAGGAGGCTCGGCTCATGCGAGATGCGACATTGCGAACGCGGCCCACAGGCCCTTGCGGCCGCGGTCTGGTCGCCGGACTCGTCCACGAACAATGTCGTCTTGCGCTCCGCGAGAGAACGCCCTTTCGCGGAGCGAAAGGCGACAAAACCGCGAAGTCATTCCTGGACGGGGCCCCCGGCCGAGGTTGGTTGGCGGGGGATTCCCGGCGGGCCTGGGCCGGGTTCACCTTGGTGGAACTGCTCGTGGTGATTGCCATTATCGGTGTCCTGGTGGCCTTGTTGCTGCCAGCCATTCAGGCGGCGCGGGAAGCAGCCCGGCGGATGCAGTGCAGCAACAACTTGAAGCAACTGGCTCTGGGCACACAAAACTACCATGACCGACACCGGTCCTTCCCCCCGGGAACGCTTGCCAAGACGTTTGCCGTTGCGCCCAAGAGCCGCGCCACGGCGCTGTTCGTCTTCATTCTGAACGAGATGGAGCAATCGAGTCTGCGCAACGAACTGGACCCCAACGACCCGTACGTCAACATCAACAACGGCCTGGCCGGCATCGTGCTGCCCGTGATCGTTTGTCCGTCGGACGTGATCCCGCAGAATCCCGTGAACCAGGGAACGCCCCCCTATCCGTACGGCATCACGAGCTACGGCGGCAACGGCGGGACCGGGGGGACGTATTATCGCTTTTATGGCTACTGCAGGACCGTAACGGCGCAAAGCACCGACGGCATGTTTTTTGAGACCGGTCCCAATTCGGCTCCGACCGCGGGACAGGAGCCGGTGAAAATGGCCGGCGTACTCGATGGAACGAGCAACACTATCTTCTTCGGGGAACGAGGCCACGTCGACCCCGTGTTCGACATGTTGGCGGCCGCCAATGGCGGCGAGCAGGTGATCGGGCAGTACGGTTTTTGGCACTCTGCCGGCGGACTGGCGATCGTCGACGCCACGATGACGACGCTGGCCCCGTTGAACTACCGTGCCGGCGCCGCTCAGATCTGGAATAACAGCGCTTGCCTGCGGACGACCGCGTTCGGCAGCCTTCACCCGGGGGGAGCGAGTTTCGCCTTGGTCGACGGCTCGGTTCGGTTCATTTCCGATTCGGTCGACATGACGGTGTATCGGGCCCTGAGCACGCGTGCAGGAGGTGAAACCATGTCCCTGCCGTAAGTCGCATGCAGCGGGCGTCCGCGTTCGGCGCAGGTCTCCCGACCTGGCCGAAACCAACGACCGCAGGTCTCCCAGTCGACTCGTTTTGTTTCACATCACACATCCAGAAAGGAATGAACATGCCTCGCCACTTCCAATTGTTGCCCCTCGTCCTGTCCTGGTGCCTGGTGTCGGCCTGGGGTGCTGAACCTGCGTCGCCGCCGGCTGCCGCCCAGGCGCCGTGCATGCGCCACCTGGTCGTGCGCAACCTGGACGGAAAGGCGCTCACGCTCACGCCCGGCGAATTCGCCAAGCTGCCGCGGGCAACCGTCCGGGACAAGCTCCCGCACAGCGACCAGGATGCCGTCTACGAAGGCGTCTTACTGCAAGAAGTGCTTCGCGCCGCAGGAGTCCAGTTCGACAACCCCGCAGACCCCACCAAGTCGCCGGCCGCGATGCGCACGGCGTATGTGCTGGTGGAAGCGGCGGACGGCTACCAGGTCGTCTTCTCGATCGCGGAATTTCTCCCGCGGCTGGGAGGACGCCAGGTGCTGCTGGCCCATCGCGTGAACGGCCATGCGTTGAGCGCGAAAGCCGCGCCGTACCAAGTGATCGTGCCGGGAACGGACGCCCACGAGCGTTGGATTCGCCAGGTGACGCGGATTCTGGTGCAACCCGGCACGTCCTCGGCTTTCGCTCCGCCGTCAGGTCCAGCATCTGCACCGCAGGCGGCGCCCGCCACGAAGGAGGCCCAAGGCCGGGTCTATCTCGTGGGAACCGGACCGGGCGATCCCGGACTGATTTCGGTCAAGGCCGCGCAACTGCTGCGGCAGGCCGATGTCGTGTTCTGCTACAGTTGGATGAAGGACGAGATTGCCGGATTCGTGCAACCGGGCGCCGTCCAGATCGCGTCCCCACTGCTCATGGGCGGCCAGTACTGCGGCGCCAAACCCGCAGACTTCGAAGGGGAACTGCGTGACCGGGTGGTCCGCACCAACGAGGAGTTGGCCAAGCTGCAACAGCGAGTCAAGGAGTTGGTGGCGGCAGGGAAGACGGTGGTCTTTGCCGACAACGGCGATCCGCTGTTGTTCAGCCCCTGGGGCTGGATTCCGCAGCATCTGGCCGAATGGCGGCCCGCGGTGGTTCCCGGAATCAGCTCGTTCAATGCCGCCAACGCCGCGCTCCGGCAGGGAGTCGTCGGGCTGGGTTCGCTCCTCATCTCGTCCGGCACGGAACTGGGCAACGCCGACGCAGACCGGCGCCTCCGGGGCACCCTGGTGGTGTTCACCCAACGTGCGAAGTTGGACGAGTTGCTGCCCAAGCTGCAGGGGCGGTATGCTGCGGACACTCCGATCGCGATCGTGTGCGACGCGAGCTATCCGGCCGAGCGCGTCATTCGCGGCACGCTGGGCACGATTCGTGACGTGCTGGGAGGCGAGAGACTGCCCCAGTTGTATCTGGTTTACGTGGGCGACGGGCTCGCCGCGCCGCCCTGCTGCCGGTAGTACTGTTCCCGGGTCCGCCGCTGGCCACGGGATAGGAGACCTGGGGTCGGGGCGACGGCGGCGCCGGGAGACCCGCGCCGAACTTGGAGCCCCGCGCCGAGCGCAGGGGGATGCGCGATGAAGAACGCAATCACACCGAGATTCGTGTTTCTGTTGGGACTGCCGTTGTTGCTGGCCGCCACTTCGAGCGTGTCCGGCCAGAGCGATCCGTCGAGGCGGGAAACGATCCTGGTGTTTGCCGCCACGAGCACCGCCAACGCGATGGACGAGATCCGGCAGACGTTTCAGCAGCGCACGGGCGTTCGCGTCCAGTCCAGCTACGCGTCGTCGGTAACGTTGGCCCAGCAAATCGCCAACGGCGCGAAGGCGGACGTTTTCGTCTCCGCGGACGAAAAGTGGGCGGACTACTTGGCAAAGGAGAAGTTCGTTTCTCGGCGCCGGAATCTGTTGGCCAACCGGCTGGTGGTCGTCGTACCGTCCGATTCTTCACTCCCCGTGCAGCGAATTGCGGACCTGGCGAGACCGGAAATCCGACATCTGTCCATGGGAGAACCCGAGGGGGGGCCGGCGGGAAAATACGCCAAGCAGGTGCTGACAGAGTTGGGACTGTGGGAGCGGCTGAAAGGCAAAGTCGTCGCGGGAAACGACGTGCGTCAGGCCCTAGCGTTTGTCGAGACGGGCGCGGCGGAGGCGGGAATCGTCTACGCCACCGATGCGGCGATCAGCAAGAAAGTGAAGGTGGCTCTGGACATCCCGCCGCAACTCGGCAGTCCGATTCGTTACCCCGTCGTATTGCTGTCGCCGGGAGCCCAGAAACCGGCGGCGGTGCAGTTCTTCGAGTGCCTGCAGTCGCCGCCGGCTAGTGCCGTTTTTCGGAAGTATGGGTTCACCGTGCCGGAACCAGATCCCCAGCCCGCGCCGTAGGTTGGGACTCTGTCCCGACCCGGTTTGGTTTCCGACCCGACCCGGTCGGTACGGAGTCCCAACCTACGTCATGTTCCAAGGAGCCATTCATGGGCGGACTGTTGACCGGCGAAGAGTGGTCGGCGCTGCGTTTGAGCTTCCAGGTGGCGGCGTGTGCCGCGCTGGCCGGACTGCCTTGGGCAATTGCCGTGGGGTACCTGTTGGCCCGCGCGTCCTTCATGGGCAAGTGGGTCATCGAGGTCCTCGTCAATCTGCCGCTCGTCTTGCCCCCCGTCGTCACCGGCTATCTGTTGCTGGTGTGTCTCGCTCCGCGCGGCCCGCTGGGATCGCTGCTGGAAGCCTGGTTTGGCTGGCGGATCGTGTTCACGTGGTGGGGGGCGGCCCTGGCGTCGACGGTCATGAGCTTCCCGTTGATGGTCCGGGCGGCGCGGCTGGCCTTCCAGGGCGTGGATCCGCGGCTGGAGATGGCGGCGCGGGGGCTGGGGGCCGGTCCGCTCGCGGCATTTTTCACGATTTCGTTGCCCTTGGCGCAGCGCGGCCTGATCGCGGCCTGGACCCTGGGGTTCGCCCGCGGCCTGGGCGAATTCGGAGCGACCATCATGGTCGCCGGGAACATCGAGGGCCAGACGCGCACGATTCCGCTGGCCATCTATACCTTGGCCAATCGTCCCGACGGCGGCCCGCAGTCCTGGCGGCTCGTCGCGCTGTCGATCCTTTTGGCCTGTGGCGCCTTGATTGCCAGCGAGTTCCTGGAGCGGAAACGCACCGCCTATGACGTTGCTTAGCTTCGCTTGCCAGCACCAGTACCCGAGCGGGTTTCAACTCGGCGTCGCCTTCCAGGTGGACTGCCGTTTTACGGCTCTGTTCGGTCCGTCCGGCAGCGGAAAATCGAGCATTCTGGCGATGATTGCCGGATTTGTGCGGCCCCACCGAGGCCGCATCGTGCTGGGCGACGAGGTGCTTCTGGATACGGAGCGGGGGGTCTGCGTGCCACCGGAGAAACGGCACGTGGGCGTCGTCTATCAGGACTCGTTGCTGTTCCCCCATCTGCGCGTCGAACAGAATCTGCGCTATGGCGCCAAGCACCGCCGCCGCCGCCGCAAGGTGGATTTCACCCGCGTGGTCGAGGTCTTGGAGATCGGCCCGCTGCTGCGCCGCTTTTCCCGCAATCTGTCGGGCGGGGAGCGCCAGCGGGTGGCCTTGGGAAGAGCCCTCTTGAGCGGCCCGGAAATCCTCTTGATGGACGAACCCCTGGCCTCGCTCGACGCGCCGCTCAAGCTCAAGATTCTGCTGTACCTGGAGCGGGCCATCGCCGAATGGGACGTCCCAACCTTGTATGTGACGCACGCCCAGGCCGAAGTCCACCGCGCCGCCCAATGCGTGGTGGTGATCGATCGGGGCTCGCTGGTGACGTGCGGACCTCCCGGAGAAGCGTTGAGCCGCCTGAGGCCTGTCTCGGACGGCGCAGAGTAAGTGACCAGCGGTTCGACAGCCAAGAGAGGGGGCGGGCGCTTTTCGCCGGAGATTGACCCATGCCGAAGGTTGGCTTTGTTCTGGTCGGCGGCTTCCTGGGCGCCGGCAAGACCACGACGATTGCCCGCCTGACCGCCGAGGCCCGTTTGCGCATGTCCCACGTGGCGGCCTTCGCCGCGGAGGTCATCGGCACAGCCATCCTGCTGTTGGTGATCTTCTGCGTGACCGACGAGTGAAATAAATCGCGCCCCCAGATTCTGACGGCCGCCAGCATCGGCTTGACGGTCACGCTGCTGATTTCGCTGCTGGGGCCGCTGGCGATGGCCTGCTTCAACCCCGCACGTGACTTCGCCCCCCGCGTGTTTTCCGCGTTGGCTGGGTGGGGCGCCGTACCATTTCAAGCTAACGGCGGCGGGTGGTTCACCGTCTACATCTGCGCGCCCCTGCTGGGCGGCTTGCTGGGCGGCGCAGTGTATCGGCTCTGTTTCCAGCGGGCCTACGCGTCGTAGTGCCTGGCCGCACCGGCCAGCCACCAATGCCGTGAGTTTTGTGAAGAGCCGTACCCGGTCGGCGACGAGGTGTGCGTCGTACCTTGCGACTCTTCGTGGATGACTACGTGATTTGAAGTCCGGGGCAGGGGTGGTGCCTCGACGGCGGCAGCAGTGGTATCATGTCTGAGTGGGTGTCGAGGAGTTGGATTCATGCCAGAAGAAGAGTCAGATACAAGTCGTGCCATCGTCTCGGAGACGCAGTCCAGGCGGGCCGCTCCTCCGCAGGAATGGATGCTGCGGGTTTGGCAGGAGATCTGCCGGCACGTGGAAATCTCGGAATCCACCGCGGCCATCATGCGTCTGCTCAGGGAAGTGACGCCGCTGCAGCGTGCGATCGTCAGGCAGATCGATCGCCAGAGAGGTATCGTCGAGACGTTGGCCGACACCGCCGCGGCGGAGTCTGGCGATGCGGCCGCGGTGCGGGCGACACTGATTTCCCGCCAACTGCAGCAACTGGAGGACGCCTGGCGCAAGAAACGCCTGCGGCGACTGTCACCCGGCGACCCCGCCGAGGACGTGGCTGGCTGTTTGTTGCCCGCGGATGCGAAATCGGCGTCCGCGCTGGTCGGGCTGCTGACGGCGCCTCGTGGACTGCTGGGCGTGCTGATTCTGATTGCGCCGCCCGGTGAACGGTTCTCGCCGGAACACGAAGATCTCGCAACGGCGCTGCTGGAGCCCTTCAGTGCGGCCCTGGAAAACGACCTGCGTCTGCGCGAAGTCGTCGCCCTGCGAGCCGCGGCGGAGGCCGACAAGGAATCGCTGCTGCACCGCTTGGGCCGCAAAAAAGTCATCGAGTCCGTGGTCGGCGCCGACGCCGGGTTGCGCGAAGTCATGGAGCGGGTGGAACTCGTCACGCGCTCGGATGTGACCGTGCTCCTGCTGGGCGAAACGGGCACTGGGAAAGAGCTGATTGCGCGGGTGATCCACTCCCATTCGGCGCGAGCCGGCCATGCGTTCCTGCGAGTCAACTGCGGAGCGATCCCTCCGGAACTGATCGACTCGGAACTGTTCGGGCACGAACGGGGCGCATTCACCGGCGCCACCGAGACTCGCCCCGGCTGGTTTGAACGGGCGGACGGAGGCACCCTGCTCTTGGACGAAGTCGGCGAATTGCCGCTGGCGGCGCAGGTTCGCTTGTTGCGGATCTTGCAGGACGGCTGGCTGGAGCGTGTGGGCGGCCGGCAACCGATCCACGTCGATGTTAGGATCGTGGCGGCTACGCATCGGAATCTGGCGACGATGGTGAGCGAAGGCCGCTTTCGGGAAGACCTGTGGTATCGCTTGGCTGTGTTCCCAATCTTCCTGCCCCCGTTGCGGCAGCGTCCCGAAGACATTCCGGCGCTGGCTGTTCACTTTGCCGAGCGCGCGGCCGTCCGGTTTTCCTTGCCTCTGGCGCTTCCCTGCGACGAGGACATCGCCCTCCTGAGCGCGTATCCTTGGCCGGGGAACATTCGCGAGCTGGGAGCCGTGATCGACCGGGCGGCAATCCTGGGCAATGGTGAACGTCTTGAGGTCGGCGCCGCGCTGGGTCTGTCCGCGCAACACGCGCCGCCGAGGCCTGCGGTTACGGAGACGTCTGGTGAGCCGTCCCGATCTCAGAAGCCCGCTTCCTTCGAGCAGATCCTGCCGTTGGACGAAGCCATGAAGCGGCACATCGAAGCCGCGTTGCACGTCACGAAGGGACGCATCGAAGGCCGGCGCGGTGCCGCCGCCGCCCTGAAGATCAATCCCCATACCCTGCGAGCCCGGATGCGCAAGCTGGGGATCGACTGGAACCGGTTCCGGCAGAACGATGATTGACCTCGCAATCGCACGAGAAGTGGGACGGATTGGCAATCCGTCCTCCGATGAGATCTCCGCAACACGGAGCCTGACACAGACCGTTCCCTTCCGTCAGGAACGCCAACGAACAAGGAGCAAAGTCAACCATGATGCGCAACAAGTCCTACAGCGACATCGTGCAAACCGTCTTCAACACGCCTCTGGTGCGTTTGAATCGGATCATTCCGCGCGAGCAGGCAGCCGTCTTCGTCAAACTCGAGTTCTTCAACCCGCTCTCCAGCGTCAAGGACCGCATTGGGCGGGCCATGGTCGAGGCGGCGGCGAACGCAGGACTGCTCACGCCGGACACGCAAATCATCGAGGCGACCAGCGGGAACACGGGGATCGCTCTGGCGTTCATCGCCGCAGCTCGGGGGTATCGGTTAACGCTCACGATGCCGGAATCCATGAGCCTGGAGCGGCGGGCGCTCCTGCAGGCACTGGGCGCGAACCTGGTGCTGACCCCAGCCAGGGATGGCATGCGCGGCGCCGTGGCGAGGGCCCAGGAGCTGGCGGCGGCCACGCCTCGCAGTTGGGTCCCGCAACAATTCGAGAACCCGGCCAATCCGGGTATCCACGAGACGACCACCGGGCCTGAGATCTGGGCCGATCTCGGCGGTCGCGTGGACATCCTGGTAGCGGGTGTGGGCACGGGCGGGACCATCAGCGGCGTCACGCGGTTCATTCGCAAGCGTCAGCCTCAATTCCAAGCGATCGCCGTCGAGCCGGCGGAGTCACCGGTGATTTCCGGTGGCCAGCCCGGCCCGCACAAGATCCAGGGCATCGGTGCGGGATTTGTTCCCAAGAACCTCGACACCAGCCTGCTCAGCGGCGTCGAGACCGTGACCAGCGAGGAAGCATTCCAATGGGGACGCCGGCTGGCACGGGAAGAGGGCATCCCGGCCGGGATCAGCAGCGGCGCCAATCTGGCCGTGGCCGCCCGTTTGGCCGCCCGTGCCGAGAATCGCGGCAAGACGATTGTCACCCTCGCTTGCAGTTCCGGCGAACGGTATCTCAGCACGCCCCTGTTCGACCTTCAGAAGGATGTTGCTCCGTCCGTGGTGACAATCTAGCAGTAATGGCGCGAAAGACACGGCCAACAAGTAGGCCGTGCCACACAGAAGTCGCGACACCTTTGCTCCGCGTCGGATTGCATCGCCCCAGCCGTGCGCCAATGCTGGATCTGTGAAATGCCAAGGGCAGATCCAGCACATGTCATGGCTAGCTGGCCATCGCGAATGGCTCACACTGCAGGAGGTCCGCGAATTCGGCAGGTACGGAACATCCGTGTCCGGCGGCACGCCTCTTGCTCTTCTCGGTGTCGTAAGCACACAACCTCGGCGATGCTCTATCCAGTGCCGGGTCCGTTGCGGCTGTTCGGGTCACCGCAGCACGGAGGCTTCGGCCCAACATCGAGGACTTTCATTCAAGGAGAACGGAAATGCTCAAGGAGCATACTTTCACGGAAACGAATCGCAAGGGCCGTGGCAGATCGGCCTCACACCCGGTTGGATTTACGCTGGTAGAACTCTTGGTCGTGATCGCCATTATCGGGATCTTGGTGGCTCTGTTACTGCCCGCCATCCAATCGGCACGGGAAGCCGCGCGGCGGGCGCAGTGCAACAGCAACTTGAAACAGATCGGCATCGGCATCCAGAATTACCACGACACCTTCAAGTCGTTTCCCTCCGGGTACGTCTATCCCAGTGTGGCCACCACGGCAGCAGCGGCCGACAACGAGAGCTGGGGCTGGGCTGCCCTGACGCTGCCGTTCCTGGAGGAATCGGCCCTGCACGACCAACTGGGCGTTGTGCGGCAGCCCTTGTACCGAGCATTCGCAACGGGCGGGACGGCATTCAAGGATCTCGTCGAGACGCCACTTCCCGCTTTCATTTGCCCGTCAGACACAGAATACAACAAGCCCGGCAGAGTGCATCAGAACCGGAATTTCAACGATGGAGTCGGCGTGGTCGCGGGTGGCGTTCCCACGCCGGTCTGGCCTGGTCTGAGCAACTACATCGGCGTCTCGGGACACCGCGACGTGGTCCAGGTGAAGGAGAACACGGGAATCTTTTTTGGGAACAGCGCCGTCTCGATGGCTGACATCACGGATGGGACCAGCAACACCTTGGCCGTGGGCGAGCGGGAGACCAAGAATTGCCGTTCTGGGACTTGGCTCGGCGTCCGCAATCCCAACGGCAGCGGGACGCGCGGCACCCAGGTGGTCGTGGGCCACAGCCGTCCGAAACTGAACCAGGACACGACCGCAATCGCCTGGAACACGGCCAACTTCGGCTGCGGTGAAGGCTTCAGCAGCCGGCATCCCGGCGGAGCCCTGTTCTTGGCGGCTGACGGCAGCGTGCGGTTTGTATCGGATTCGATCCATCACTTCTGGTACGGAACGACGACGGCCGGTGCTCCCAACGAACACACCGACCCGCAGAACGGTGTCTACCAACGCTTGCTGTCCCGGAACGATGGACTGACGATCGACAGCTATTGAACGGCTTGCTCAATCCGTCCCTCCCACACAACCTCCCTTGCCCTCATCGTTCTGCGAGACAACTCGCGAACCATCCTCGAACACGTACAAGGAGTCATTGCCATGCTGCAGAACTGGTGTCCTGCTTCCGGTCTGAAGATCCTGGCCGCTTTCGCGCTGGTCCTCCCTGCCGGGTGTGGCCGTGGCCCGGACGATTTGGGCCGCGTATCCGGCAAAGTGACGCTCGACGGCCAGCCGCTGGCCAACGCCACGGTGGTCTTCTCACCCAAGACCGCCGCCTCCCAGTCGGTGGCGGTCACGGATGCCAACGGCGAGTATTCGCTGCTGTACTCGTCGGACGTCCACGGTGCGAAACCGGGTGAGCATCGGGTAGCCATCTCATCCTTCACGGAGGGCGACCCCGATGGCGATCCGCCGGTCGCCAAAGTCGCCGAGCGTGTTCCGTACAAGTACAACCTGAGGAGCGAACTGAGCACAACGGTCAGCCCCGGCGAGAACACCGTGGACTTTGCTCTGGCCAGCGACGGCCTCGTCGTCCAGCCCGACCAGATTCGGACGACCGGCGAGTGAGCCGTGGCCCTGCCCCAGTCCCCCCTGTTTCTTCGGAACCGCTGCCCCATGACACGACGGTAGACGAGAACATCTCCGAATCGAGCCCGGTTTGAACCCACAGAGTAGGCTGGAAGGACGCGGCCAAGAGGGAGCTGTGACGATTGGGCTTGGGACGCAGCAGCCCCCGAGCGGCCAAGGACGCGGCACGCTGGATGCCTTTCGGAGACTGAACGCGAACCGCCGACCAACTCTCTCCGGGCAGCTGTGGGCTGGCGATCGCGAACCCTTACGCAAACGCGGCGCGGCTGTGGCTCATCCCCTGCAGCCAGCGGCGACCGCGCCGTGCTGCTTCCGCCACCAGACTGTCCACCCGCCGCGCCGCCAGCCGAAACCAACGGCCAAAATTCAGCACCTTCTCGACCCAAGTCTTCGACGACAGCCGCAGCCGCTCCAGGATCAGCAACAACTCCGCAGGGATCTGCCCCCGCTTGGGCGACCGCCGCGCAAACCTCTTCCGCCACGTGGATCGACGTCAGCAGGGCCAAACCGCTCGTCATAGACCTGCTGCAAGGTCTCGAAATGCTGATCCAGCAACCGCCACAGGTCGGAGGCTTGGGGATCGCGGGGTTGGTACAGGGGCAGCGGGGCGACACACGCGGCGGTCATGACAGGCAGCAGCCAGTTCCAGATAGTACTTACACACGATTGCTGGACGGAATGCACACACGCGCCGGCACTCGCGCGAAGCCTTCCGATCCTCGCCGCCCCTGCGTGGGGCTACGATAGGATCCAGGGCGCACTGGCGAATCTGGGCCACGAAATCTCTGACCAGACCGCCGGCAACATTTTGAAAAAGCACCAAATTGTCAAAGACATTCGTGAGGGGCCGACTGATTTGACTGGGGAACTGCTCGAAATCGAGGACCTTGTGCGCGGGCTGCATTTTTCGTCCGAACTGTCGCGCCGCGGCGAGTTGCCGCTGCCGCGCGACGCCAAGATGACCGACGTGCCCTGCCACAGCTGGATCATGCCGACGCTGCTGAGGCAGGCCGGCGTCGAGTTCCTGCACTTGGGCTGCAACTCCGGCAGCAGTTCCCCGGAAGTGCCCCGGTTGGAAGATCCGCGCTCCGTGCGCCCCTCCCAAGAATTCCCATGACCACCAACAACGCCGCCGCCACAACCGCCACCGAGAAGGCAACGCCGGGCATCCGCTTCACGCTGGTCCGCGTGTTCTACGCGATGTCCTTATTGGCCGCCGCCGAATCGGTGAAGCGGGACATCGACGCCTGACGGCCGATATGGTAGGCTTTGTTAGCATCGTTCGAGAAACAGCTGTCGCCTCGGCAGAGTAGCCATCACACTCCGTGCGATGATCGGCAAGAAACACTGGACAGTTATTTCTCGAACGATGCTTAAACAACGATTCTCACCCCCCGGGAGCCCACCATGAGTATCGCCCGCCAATTTTCGACGATCGTCGTCGCTCTGTTGTGCGTTCCCGTCAGCCATGCGATGGCTGCGGACCCACCGCCGCTCGACTCGCCCAAAGCCGCGCAGATCCTGGCGGCTCTTGGGTCCGGACATCCGCGGCTGATTGCGACCGCCGAAAGGTTCGGCCAATTGAAGCAGGGCGTGCGATCCGACAGGACGCTGGCCAGCTGGCACGAGTCCCTGCGCAGCGAGGCTGAAGGCATCCTTCGCGCCCGGCCGTCGCAGTACGAGATTCCCGACGGGCTGCGGTTGCTGGCGACCAGCCGCCGGGTGCTCGACCGCGTCACGACATTGGCGCTGCTGTACCGGATCGACGGCGACCGCCGCTACGTGGACCGTGCTTGGAGCGAGTTGGAGGCGGCAGCCAAGTTCCCGGACTGGAACCCGCGGCATTTCCTGGACACGGCGGAAATGACCGCGGCGTTCGGCATCGGCTACGATTGGCTGTACGACCAGTGGACCGCGGACCAGCGGCAGACGCTGCGCACGGCGATGGTCGAACTGGGGCTGCAGCAAGGCTTGAAGGTCTATCGGCAGCCGAAAGGCTGGTGGCACAACTCGCAGCACAACTGGAACCAGGTCTGCAACGGCGGGATGACGATCGGCTCGCTGGCCGTGGCGGACGAGCTGCCGGAACTGGCCGGCGAGATCCTGGAACAAGCGATCCGCAGCGTGCCGCGAGCCATGAAGAACTTCGCCCCCGACGGCGCTTGGGGCGAGGGGCCGGGCTACTGGTCCTACGCCACGCACTACAACGTGGCTATGCTCGCCGCCTTGGAATCGGCGCTGGGCACGGACTACGGCTTGTCGGCCATTGCCGGCTTTGCCGAGGCCGGCACGTTCCCGATGTACCTCACCGGGCCGCTGGACCGGACGTTCGACTTTGCCGACGCCCACGCCGGCACACCTCGGCCGCCGCAGCTGTTCTGGTTCGCTCGCAAGTTCAACCGGCCCGAGTACGCGGCCTTCCAAAATTTCCCTGCACGACCGCCGCTGGGTCACGATCCGCGACGAGATCGAAATGCCGGCTCCGGCCGAGATCTGGTCGCTGCTGCACACGCCGGCCACGATTGACTTGACCCCCGACGGCCGCACGGCGACACTGCGGATCGGCGCTCAATCGCTGCTGGTCGAACTGGCTTGTCCCTTCGGCGCCAAGCTCGAAGTCCTGCCGGCCGGACCTCTGCCAAGCTCGCCCAAGCCTGAGAAGCAAGCGGGCAACGCGGGGATCCGGAAGCTTGCCGTGCATGTGAAAGACACAGCCAGCACGGCCATCGAACTGCGGCTGAAACCATCAGTACCCGACCAACGGCAAAACGATCGCCGATTTCCCGCTGATCGCGCTGCCGCTCGGCGGCTCGCAGATCTTCTGCATCACGACCTTGGCGTGCCTCCCGCGCCACGTTCCGGCTCGCAGCCGCATTCGGGGACGACGGGAGAACTCGGACTCATGCCGGAATTGGGGATCAGGCAGAGGAACTTCAGCGGTTTGTTGCCCGTGTTGCGGAATTGGTGGACTTCGTTGGGCTTCACGTACACCACGTCGCCCGGTTTCAGGCGGTGTTCGGCGTCCATTTCGCTGACCACGCCCTCGCCTTCCAGGATGAAGACCTCGTGTTCATAGGGATGACTGTGCCGCGGCGTATGGCCGCCGGGCGCGACCTCGAACTGCCGCATGGCAAAGTTCGGCGCGCCGTCGGCCGCGCCGATCAACCAGCGGACTCGGCAGCCGGCCGCCCCGTCCATCCGGATCGCTTCGTAGGGCACCCGTTCGTAGGGATTCACCTTCATCTGCTTGCTCCTCCTGCGCCCCAAGGCAAAACCACGTGTCGAAATCGAGATCAGTATAAACGCCAACCCCGCCGGAACCAACGGGACGAACCTCGATCGCGGTCGATCGGCCCGAAAGGCCCCCAAGGTGCTTTCCCGAGCGGCCGGCGCCAGGAGTGGCCAGGCGGCCATGGCCGCTTTGCACTTGGGGCCTTCTTGTTTCACCCGTCTCTCTTGGATAGACTCAGCCCGAGTGAAAGAAAGCATGTCTCCTTGGGAGGAATTCTGATGCGAAGCTTGCTACCATTTTTCTCCGTCGTCATCCTGATGCTGGCTGTTCCTGCCGGCGGCCGCGGAGCGGATTGGACGTGCGACCGGGCCGATGCAGCGCGGAGCGGGTATACGGCCGAGCAACTGCCGGCGACGCTGTCGCTGCGCTGGACGGCGATCGAGTCGCATCCGCCGGCGCCGGCGTGGCCCAGCCTTGAGCGAATGCCGTACGACCGGGCGCATCATGTCGTGGCCGCCGGGGGGCGATTGTACTACGGCACGTCCGCCGACGATAAAGTGGTCGCCCGCGATGCGGCGACGGGTAAGATCCTCTGGACGACATTCACCGATGGCCCGGTGCGGTTCGCCCCCGCCGTCTGGCGGAACCGGGTGTTCGTCGCCAGCGACGACGGCTTGCTGTACGGTCTGGACGCGGCCGACGGTCGCGTCCAGTGGACCTTTCGCGGCGGGCCGCGCAGCGATTTGGTGCTGGGCAACGACCGGGTGATCTCGCGCTGGCCGGCGCGGGGCGGTCCGGCCGTCGCCGACGGCGTGGTGTACTTCGGGGCCGGAATCTGGCCTTCCGAGGGCATTTACCTGTACGCCCTCGACGCGGCTACGGGCAAACCCGTGTGGTGCAACGACTCGTCGGGCGGCATG
Source organism: uncultured Pirellulaceae bacterium (assembly GCA_964486845.1). GTDB lineage: Bacteria > Planctomycetota > Planctomycetia > Pirellulales > Pirellulaceae > Anammoximicrobium. Next base: position 7,581 of record CAZAQY010000068.1, on the reverse strand, counting down.
GAGATGGACCAGCCGCACGGAGGCGCGCGTGCCGTGAGCGGGGCGGCGGCGCAGGGCAACCTGGTCGTCGCGGGCGATGCCCTGATCGTGCCTACGGGGCGGGCCGTGCCCGCGGTGTTCAACCGGGCTGACGGGACGTTCCGCTATTTCCACCTGCAAGCCAATCGCGGAGCCGGCGGTTCGGAAGCCGTGGCCTTCGACCAGTCCTTCGTCAACGGCGGCACGCTGTTCGCCACGGCCGACGGGACCTTGCAGCAGGTGCTGGGGACGCAATCGCGGGGACCGAGTCCGCGCATCACGCACAACTATACGGCAGGCGTGCAAATCGCCGTGCATCCGAAGTGGGTCGTGTGTGCGAAAGACGGTACGCTGTTCGCGTTGGACCGGCAGCGGTTGGTGGTCGACAGTGAAGTCATCGATCGCAAAGGCGTCAAGAAGACGACCAAGGTTCTGGCGAAGCCGGCCTGCACCGTGGAGTTGCCTGGCAGATCGGCGGCGTCGCTGATCGTGGCGGGCGACTGGGCCATCGCGGGCGGCCCGGACGTGGTGACGGCGTGGGACATCGCGACCGGCGAGGCCCGTTGGCAGGCCAGCGTGTCGGGGACGGTCTATGCCTTGGCGGTTGCGGACGGGCGACTGCTGGCCAGCACCGATCGCGGGCGCATCTACTGCTTCGGCAGCGACGAGACGCCGCCTGTGGAACTCGCGGCCGCCCCAGCAGCCGCGGCGGGCGGCGAAGCGGTGTTTGCCAAGGCCGCGGACGAGATCGCGCAGCATAGCGGCGTGACGCAAGGGTATTGCCTAGACCTGGCCTGCGGCGATGGCCGGCTGGCCCTGGAGCTGGCCCGGCGGACCAAGCTGCGGATCTGCGCTTTCGACGCGGACGCTGCCCAAGTCGCCGCTGCCCGGCAGATGCTGGACGCCGCCGGACTGTACGGGGTGCGAGTCTCGGTACACCAAGCCGATCCCGCAGCCCTGCCGTACCCCGACGGGGTTGCCGATCTGGTCGTGTCCGGCCGCAGCGTGCTCGGCGGGGCCGAGTCGGTGCCGGAAAAAGCGCTGGCAGACCTTCCACGCCCGGACGGCGGCGTGGTGTGCCTCGGACGCCCCGGCGACCTGCGGCAATCCACGCGTGGACCGCTGCCCGGTGCCGGCAGTTGGACGCACCAGTATGCCGGACCTGCCAACACCGTCTGTTCCGACGACGTTTGTCTGAAGGGCCCGTTGCAGATGCGCTGGTTCCGCGATACGGACCTGCTGATGCCCAGTCGGCATGGCCGAGGTCCGGCGCCGCTGGTCTCTGGTGGCCGGATGTTCGTCGCGGGCCTCGACGCACTTCGGGCTGTGAATATCTACAACGGCACCGTCCTGTGGGAGGTCCCGTTGCCGAAGATGCTGGCGGCGTATCACCAGGATCACTTGACGGGCGTGGCCGCCACCGGCAGCAATCTGTGCCTGGGCGGCGACCGTTTGTTCGTGCATACGGGCGACCGGTGCTTGAGTCTGGACGTGAAGACGGGCAGCCAGGTCGCGGAATTCCCGGCCCTGGCCACGCCCGACGGCCAGCCGGGCCGTTGGGGATACATCGCCTGGCAGGACGGCGTCCTGTACGGCTCCGTGGCCAACCAGCGGCACGTGGTCACGGAGTCATGGAGCGCGTACCGCGGCAAGCTGGATATGACCGGCCTGCTCAGCGAATCCGTGCTGTTGTTCGCTCTCGACGCCCAGACCGGCCGGCAGCAGTGGAGCTTCAAGCCTCAGCATTCCATCCGCCACAACGCCATCGCCCTGGCGCCGGGGCGCGTGTACCTGATCGACCGGCCGGTGGCGGAAGGCGACCGGCCGGTGAGCGATTCGGCACAGGCAAGCACCGCGCACCCAACGGGCCGGCTGGTCTGCCTGGACGCCCGGACCGGCGAGGTGTTGTGGGAAAACGATCGCGACATCTTCGGCACGCTGCTGGCGGTCAGCGAGCCACACGGTGTGCTCGTGATGTCCTACCAGGCGACCCGGTTCAGCCTGGCATCGGAACGAGGCGGGCGCCTGGCTGGCTTCCGCAGTTCGGACGGCACGCAGTTGTGGAACATCGGGGCCAAGTATAGTTCGCGGCCGGTCCTGATAGGCGGCGCGATCTATGCCGAGCCGGAGAAGTTTGACTTGCTGACGGGCAAGGCGTTGCCGTTCGAATTTGTCCGCTCCTACGGCTGCGGGATTCTGGCGGGCTCTCAGCGAATGTTGGTGTATCGGTCCGCGACGCTCGGGTACTACGATTTGGAGGGCACACAGAAGACGGAGAACTACGGCGGCATCCGGCCGGGCTGCTGGATCAACGCCATCCCGGCGGGCGGTCTGGTGCTCCTGGCCGATGCGGCCAGCTGGTGTACGTGCAGCTATCTGAACCAAGCGACGATCGCGCTGGAACCCGCCCCGGCACCGAGGGGGGGCTAGGCGCACGGAGGCACTCAATCTGATCCGCAATCGCAAGGGTGCGTTGCCCCACATTGTTGCCGTGACGGTCGAACCGCTGCCCATGCGTATCGCTTCGCTCCCGGACCACTTCCTGGCGGTGTTCCGGAGTCATCGTCATGGCTCCTCGTCGACAACGTGAACTCATCTGGCGCGTGACGGCACTCGGCCAACAGGTGCTCGCCGCGTTGGTCCAGTTGCACTATCATGGCTTGGCTACTGCCATTGGACCGCAAAAAATGCGCGCACGGCGCGCGCATGATGCGGACTGGGACTCTACTGGACGAAAGTGGCGGCCGCACGGCCCGCGGCCAGAACGTGATCGGCCACACGCCAATGCAACGTTTCGGCGAACAGAGGCAGCCGGAGCGGCGATTGTGGAAGAGCGCACGCCGTCGCCGAAAGAGATCTTCTTGGCCCACACGAAAGGCGTTGAAGCCGGGAGCAGCCAGTCACGATATTCCGTTCTGTGGGTTACGCGCTGTCGTGGGAGTACTGGCGGCGCGGCATGTATTGGTTCGTCCCGGCTACGTTGGCACCGACGCTTTTTCTCAGACGCTGCTCAAACCCACGGCTCGACCAGCCAGTGCATGAGCACGTAGCACACCATGCCGATAAAGGCGGAGCAGGGGATGGTGAGGATCCAGGCCAGCACGATGCGTTCGCCCCAGATCCAGCGGACGCTGCGGACGCGCCGCGTGCTGCCCACGCCCAGGATGGCGCCGGTGATGGCGTGCGTGGTCGAGATCGGTACGCCGCCGATCTTGGTAAAGCCCATGATGGCGATGGCCGCGGCCGTCTCGGCGCAGAAGCCGCCCACCGGCTCCAGCCGCGTGATGCTGGAACCCACCGTTTTCACGATCCGCCAGCCGCCAAACATCGTGCCCAGGGCGATGGCAAAATTGCAGGACAGGATGATCGGCATGCCATAGGCATGGTCCAGACCAAACAAGTGGACCTGGCCCCACGTCGTCCACGGCTCCAGGCCCGCTGCGGTCAGCAACAAGACGATGATCCCCATCGTCTTCTGGGCGTCGTTGCCGCCGTGGCCCAGACTGTACAAGGCGGCGGACACCAATTGGAGCCGGCGAAACAATCCGTCTACCTTGTGCGGCGTCGCACGGCGAAACAGCCACGACACCAGGATCAGGTTGAGCGATCCCAAGGCGAAACCCAAAGCGGGCGACAGGACGATGCCCAAGAGGATCAGCACCCAGCCGTGCATGATCAGCACGATGAAGCCCCCCTTGGCAATCGCCGCCCCGGCGATGCCGGCGACCAGCGCATGGGACGAACTGGTAGGCAGTCCCAGCAACCAGGTGATGATGTTCCAGGTGATCGCTCCCAGCAGGCCTCCGCACACCACGTAAACGTCGATCAGTCGCGTCTCGACCAGACCGGTGCCGATCGTCTGGGCGACGTGGGTGCCGAACACGAACGCCGCGGCAAAGTTGAAGAACGCGGCCCAGGCCACCGCCAGCCGCGGCGACAGGACGCGGGTCGAGACCACGGTCGCGATCGAGTTCGCCGCGTCGTGAAAGCCGTTCAGGAAGTCGAAGACGAGCGCCACGAAGATCGTCACCAGGACGACGACCAGCATCCCCGTACCCATGCTCAACGGCACGGAACCGGCGTCGGCAGCGATCAGCGTCCACGGGGCGTCAGCGAGGAGGTTCATAAGAGCCGGTTCGTTGTCTGCAGTGGTTGTCGAGTCCTGGGTGGCGGTCAGAAGCCCGCTGGGGGAAAGCGCCGGGCTTGCGGGGACGGCTGCCTACCCGTTTTTCAGCGAGATCCGCTCCAGCGTGTTGCTCACGTCTTCACACTTGTCGATGGCCTTCTCGATGCGCCCGAACAGGTCCATCCACTTGATGACTTCCAGCGGTTCCACGCTGCCCTCGAACAGGCGCGACACGGCGGCCTGATGGTTGTCGTCGCCCTCGTTTTCCAGGCGGTGGATCTCGATCAGCTGGGCACTGAGGTCGGTCAGTCGGTGCGACTTGCGCAGCCGATGCACTGCGTCGCGGACGGCGGTGGTGGCCGCGACCAGCACGTGCGTCTGCTTGAAGAACAGCGGCTCCATATGGTTGGCGTGGTACATGGGGAACCGTTTCGCCAGGGCGTCGATTTCGTCGATGATGTCATCCAGCCCGCCGACCAGTTCGTGGATGTCCTCCCGGTCGAAGGGCGTGATAAACGTCCGGTCGAGGCGTTCCAGCGCCTGGTGGGCCAAGTCGTCGGCCGCGTGCTCCGCGTCCCGGATCCGCTGGATGATTCCCTTGATCGCAGGGAACTGGGCCGCTAGCTCGGTCAGGCACTTGGCGCCGCTCAGAACATGCTCAGCGAGCGCCTCGAACAAGTCAAAGAACGCGGTGTCTTTCGGCAGCAGATTGAACACGGCCGGTTGCGCCTCCTGGGCAGCTTGACATTCATCAGCATGGAAAAAAGCGGCAAAATCGCGACACCTCCACGGGCTGTCAAGGGGGGCAAGCCGGCGGTGCCTCGAAGACCGCTTTCGCAATAGTGTACAGCAACGTCAAAGCGCGGGAAACCACCGGTCCCAAACCTTTGCGTCCCTGGGGGCGGTTCTCAGCCGACCCGCTCCACGCGCACCGCCGCCGCCTCCGCTTCCAGCGTGTGCGGGATCAGCCGGGAAGGCAGGATCTGACCGGCGTTCTGGCCTGCGGCAGCGATGCCCAGGCGGACCGCTTCCGGCAGGGGACGGCCGCCGCCCGTGGCCCAGGCGATGGTTCCCGCCATCGCGTCGCCGGAGGCGATGGGATTGACGGGAGTCGCGATGGCCGGCGGGTGGAAGCGATAGACGGCGTCGGACGAGCTAACCCAAACGACGGCAGCGCCTTGGGTGATGACAACCCATTGCGCGCCGCGGTCGTTCAACGTGCGCATCGCCGCCACCAGGTCGTTGTCGTCGTCCAGCGACCGGCCAAACGTCCTGGCCAACTCCTCGCGGTTGGGTTTGACGACGTAGGGCCTCAAATCCAAGACGGAAAGCAGCCCGTCGCCGCGAAAATCGAGCACCGCGGGGCAGGGAGTGCGTTCGATCAGTTCGCGATAGTAGCTGTCCGGCGTGCCCAGCGGCAACGAGCCGATCAGCACGGCGGCCTCGGCGCGTGCGGCCTCTTCGCCGTAGGCTTGGCGGAAGGCATCGAGTTCCTGCGGCGCCAGCGGGCGGCCGTTTTCGACCAGTTCCGTGATGCTGCCGGTCGCCCGGTCCAGGAGGGTCGTGCAGATCCGCGTGGCGGCGCCGGTTCTGACCCAGCGGTACGGCACACCCAAGGCGGCGAATTCGGCTTCGATCTGCGGCACAGCAGGTCCACCGACCGGAGCCAACGTCAACGTCGGGCCGCCCAGACAATGCGCCGCCATGCCCGCATTGAACACTTTGCCGGAAGCGCACCAGATCACTTCCGCCGCTCGATTCACTTCGCCGTAACGGAACGAATCGAAGACCAGAATCTGTTGCCAAGCAGGGGTCAGTCCAGCGGATAGAATCACGTGCGAGGCTCCTGGCGCGTTTTAGAGCGCGCAGCGCAAGCAAAAACACGCTGTGTACTTGCTTGCGCTGTGTGCGATTAGGGCAAACGTACTCAACTCAATTCCTTCGTTCTTCAGCCCGCCTCACGACGCCGCTTCGCGGATCAGTTGCCAAGCTCGCTCGACGTGGCGCAACTGCGTGTTGCTCTGGGCGATGGACATGCGCAGCGTCAGCTTGTCGTTCAAACGGGTGTGCGTCAGGTATAGCCGGCCGGACTGGTTCAGGCGGTCCATGATCTGCTGGTTGACCGCGTCGCCGTCGCGATGGCGGAAGCAGACGAGATTCAGCAGCGCCGGGGCGGCCAGTTCGAAATCCGCATCGGCGGCCACCCAGGATGCGAATTGCTGCGCCATGACGACGTGCTCGCGGACTCGCTGCTGCAGCCCGCGAACGCCGAAGCTGCGGATGACGAACCACAGTTTCAGGGCGCGGAACCGGCGGCCCAGCGAGACCTGCCAGTCGCGATAGTCGATCACACTGCCCTCCTCCGTGGCTTTGTTCCGCAAGTACTCGGGCAGAATCGAAAGTGTCCGGATCAGCGACTTGCGGTCCGCGACGTAGAAGCAGTCGCAATCGAAGTTGACGAACATCCACTTGTGCGGATTGAAACAGTAGCTGTCCGCCGCCTCCAGGCCCTCGTGGATGAAACGAAACTCAGGACAGACCGCCGCGGTGCCGGCCATGGCAGCATCGACGTGCATCCACAACCCGAAGCGGCGGCAGATCTCGCCGATCTCGCCCAGCGGGTCGACGCTGCCCACCGAGGTGGTGCCCACGGTGCTGCTGACGAAACAGGGCGTCAGCCCGGCCGCCAAGTCGGCTTCGATCGCCGTCCGCAAGGCATCCGTGCGCATCCGGAACCGTTCGTCGCTGGGAATCTTCCGCAGATGGTCCGTTCCCAGCCCGGCGATGTTCATCGCTTTTTCGATCGACGAATGGGCATGTTCCGACGCGTAGGCGACCAGCCGCCTGGCGACGCCGGCGCGGCGGGTTGCGTAGCCCGTCGCCCGTTCCCGCGCGGCCAGCAGCGCGCACAGCGAGGCACTGGAAGCGCTGTCCTGAATCACCCCGCCACCCGCGCTATTGGATTTGAACCGAGCGGGCAGCGCCAGCATGTCGGCCACCCAGTCCAACACGTGCGTTTCCAACTCGGTACACGCCGGACTGGTCATCCACAGCATGCCCTGGATGCCCAGCCCCGACGAAAGCAAGTCGGCCAGAATCGACGGCCCGGACAGGTTGGCCGGGAAAAAGGCGAAGAAATTCGGTGACTGCCAGTGCGTGATGCCCGGCAGGATCACTCGCTCGAAGTCGGCCATCAACGCCCCGAACGGCTCCGGCTCCTCCGGCGGCTGCGGCGGCAGTTGAGCGCGGATTTGCCCCGGCTCGACCTGCGCCAACACAGGATACTGCTCGACCGTCTCCTGGTAGCGAGCGATCCAATCAATCACTTCGTAGCCACAGCGGCGGAATTCGTCTGGAGTCATGGGGGGAGCTATCGATTATCGGTGATCGATTATCGGTGATCGGTTGTCGGTGATCGGTTGTCGGTTGTCGGTAAT
>CAZAQY010000067.1:0-33996 GCA_964486845.1 uncultured Pirellulaceae bacterium | reverse complement strand
AGCGGGCAGCGAAGCTAGGGCCCACGCCCAAAAAATGATCGCAACTCGTTTCATGATCGGCCCCCGAAAACCAGGAACAGGAGAAAACCGAGGAAACGGAGTGTCGAATCTTTCTCCGTTGTCTCTGTTCCCTCCGAATTACTTCGTAACCTTCGGTTCCGCCACCCGCTCGTGCGGGACGTCCTTCAACTCGCGCACCCAGATGTTGCGGAAGCGGACCGGGTTGCCGTGGTACTGGAGGCTGATCGGCCCCTTGTCCGGATGCGGCTTGTATTCGGGCGGGCGATTGAACGGCGTGTCGCCTTCCAACTGGAAGTGGTTCTGGATCACCACGCCGTTGTGCAGGACGGTGATGAACGCGGGGCTGACCAGTTTGCCCTCGGCATCGAACTGGGGGCACTTCCAGATGATGTCGTAGGTTTGCCACTCTCCCGGCTTGCGGCAAGCATTGACCAGCGGTGGATGTTGCTTGTAGATCGCTCCGCACTGGCCGTCGAAATAGGTCTTGTTCTCGTACGAATCGAGCACCTGAACTTCGTAGATGCCCATCAGAAACACGCCGCTGTTGCTGCGGCCCTGGCTATCGCCTTTAACCTCCCCGGCCGACGCCCATTCGACGTGCAACTGGCAATCGCCGAATACTTCCTTGCTGACGGGAGCCCCCGGGCCAGCCTCGACATAGCCGTCTTTGACCGTCCACTTTTCGGCCTTGTCCCATTTCGACATGTCGGTTCCGTCGAACAGCACCACGGCGTCGGACGGCGGTCCTCCCGGCGGCCCCGGATCGATGACGGCCGGCTCCGACCATTGGATACCGCTCAGATACTCGGCGCCCGACACGCCTGCGCTCGAGGCGAGGCACAACAATGCAAAAACCACAGTTGTCGTAACGAAGGGGGACTTGCTCACAACTTTGCTCCTTAACAGGACAGAGACACAGATGGTGAGACGTTCAAGATAATCGCTCCGGTGAGGCACGGGAAGACGAGGTCTGGAATCTTCAGCGCGCCGGGATCGGCCGTTGTGTGGGAGATGGGGGCCAGGGCTGACGGCCGCAGGGACGTCTTGACGCGAGCGGTCGGGCCGGCTCAGATGGCTCGAACGCGGGCCAGGCGCATCGGGGGCCCGCGTGCCGATGTTCGGAATGGGGACGTCCCACGGATACCAGACCGCCATGTCCGTCGAAAAGTACCTGAAACCGGAGGTGATCAACCAGATCAAGCGACTGGACCTCCGCGCGCAATTCGTGGTCAAGGGCTTCCTGCAAGGCCTGCACGCCAGCCCGTATCACGGCTTTTCCGTGGAATTCAGCGAGCACCGTCGCTATACGCCCGGCGACGACCCCAAGGACATCGACTGGCTGGTCTACGCCAAGACGGACAAGTATTACGTCAAGAAGTTCGAGGCCGAGACGAACATCACCGGCTACCTGGCGATGGACTTGAGCCGCTCGATGGGCTACACCTACCGCCAAGAGCTGACCAAGTTCGACTACGCGATCTGCCTCGCTGCGTCGCTGTGTTATTTGATGGTGCACCAGCAGGATCCGGTCGGGTTGATCACCTTCGATGAGCGCGTCCGGGACAGTCTGGCCCCGCGCTCTAAACGCACCCAGCTGGCAAACGTGCTCTCGCACTTGGCTCGCTTGCAGCCGACGGGTCCGACGGACATCGCCAACAGCGTGCGGCAGATCGCCGCCATGTTGCGGCACCGCAGTCTGGTCATGATCTTCTCCGACCTGCTGTGCGATACGGAGCCGGTGCTGCAGAGTCTGCGGCTGCTCAGGCACGGGGGCCACGATGTGATCCTGTTCCACGTGCTGGACGAGGCCGAAGTGTACTTTCCGTTCGACGGCGTGATCGAGTTCGAGGAGCCCGAGACGGAGGAGCGCGTGCGAGTGGACGCCAGCAATTACCGGCAAGAATACCTGCAGGAGGTCCAAGCCTTCCGTGGGGTTTACCGCCGGGAATGCTCTCAGGCCGGCGTCGATTACGTCGAATTGGACACCAGCCTGCAGTTCGACAAGGCGCTGTTGGAGTACCTCAGCAACCGGCGCGAGCGTTTCTGAGACGACGCCCAGCAACTCCCCACAACGAAAAACGGACACGTTGTGGCCGTATCCGCCTCATTCCGCTTGTCGCGCTCGACGCCTGTCAAGCCCGGGACGCACTGCAGCAACTGCAGGCACTGACGGCGTTCGGATTCTCGAACGTAAATCCGCGGCGTCCGTCCCCTTCAAACCAGTCGACCTTGGTGCCGTCCAGGTACAGCGAACTCCTCTTGTCGACCACCACGTCTACGCCGTGGAAGTTGTACTTGGAGTCTTTCTTGGCATCGTAGTTGTTGTCAAAGCCAAGCGTGTAATTGAACCCGCTGCAGCCGCCGCCCGCCACGCCGATGCGGAGGAACAATTCTTCGTCCAACTTCTGTTCTTCCCTTACACGCTTGATTTCGCCAGCCGCACGTTCTGTGAGCGTAATCGCCATTGACCTTCTCCAACCTGATCGTGATACATTTTTGGCAGCACCGTGCGTGTAAATTATAGGAACTGGCCGCGCATGGAAAGGCACCCGGACGGAAAAACTGCAATTTGAGCGGGAAATGGCCGTCCGGTGACGCCGGAGGCCGCGAATTGAACCTGCGTGTCGAATTATCGTCTGGTTCGCGGCAAGAATCCGACCCGTCCGACTGATCCGCCCGACAAGAGATCGACCTCAATTCGAGGCCTGCGCCCAGCCGGGCAGCGGCGTTTCGAGGCCGAGCCGTTTCATTTTCTTGTACAGCGTGGTCCGGTTGATTCCCAGTTTCTCGGCCGTCGCGTTGCGGTTCCAGTTGTGTTCCTGGAGCGTCGCGAGAATGATTTGCCGCTCGGGGGCTTCGAGCGATTCCTTCAGCGTTCGCGCGGCGTTTCGCTTCGGCAGCGAGGGAGCGGCGAGGGCCAAATCACGAGGAAGGTCGTCCAGGGTGATGCGAGGCGTCTTGCCGAGCAGCACCGCCCGCTCCACCACGTTTTGGAGTTCTCGAACGTTTCCCGGCCAGCGATACGCTTGGAGAGCCGCCATCGCCTCCTCGGAAAAACCCTCGACCGGTTTTCCCGTCTCCTCGCGGATTCGCACCAAAAAATGTTCCGCCAGCAACGGGATGTCCCCCAATCGCGAACGCAGCGGCGGAAGTTCGATGTTGATCACGTTGATGCGATAGTACAAGTCCTGGCGGAACCGGCCCGTCGCAACGGCTTGTGTCAAGTCGTCATTGGTCGCCAGGATCACTCGTGTATCGATATGGATCGTCTTGGTGCCGCCGACGGGTTCGAACTCCAACTCCTGCAACACTCGCAGCAACTTGACCTGCATGTTGGGCGAAGCGGTGCTGATCTCGTCCAGGAAAATGGTGCCTCCGTCGGCCTGCTTGAACTTGCCCGTCTTGTCGCCAGTTGCCCCGGTAAACGAGCCGGCGACGTGCCCGAACAGTTCACTTTCCAACAGCGTTTCCGGAAGCGCTCCGCACGCCACCTCGACAAAGGGCTTGTCGCGCCGGCTGCTGCGGCGGTGAATCGCGCGGGCGATCAAGGATTTTCCGGTTCCGCTTTCGCCCGAAATCAAGACCGTGGCCCTGGTGTCGGCGATACTGTCGATCATATCGAACGTTTTCAGCATTCGGTGGTCGCGGCCGACGACGTTTTCCATGCCGAACCGCAAATCCAGTTGCGCTTTGAGCTTAGCGTTTTCCTCCATGACGTTGCGCTGCGACAGAGCACGGTCGATGGCTAGTTCCAGTTCCTCGTCCAGCAGGGGTTTGGTCAACAGATCGAACGCGCCGGCGCGGATCGCCTCGATCCCGGTCTCGGCGGTCGCATACCCCGTCACCAGGATCACGGTCGCCTCCGGCAGTCGACTTCGGCAATGTTCCAGCACGTCAAAGCCGTCGCCGTCCTGCAGCCGGATGTCGGCCAGCACCAGGTCGAAGCTGGCCTCGTCGATCAGCGCCCGAGCCTCGCGGCAACTCGCGGCTTCCGATACCTCAAAGCCTTTTTCGCGGAGCCAGTCGGACATCCCGTCCAACACTTGGCGATCGTCGTCCACCAGCAGCAGGGAGCGTTGTTTCATGTTCGCCTCAAGCGGTGCAAAAAGAGTTCCGCCGTCGTCATTTATCTAGGTCACGCCTTGCACATCGTCAACGTGATGTGTCCCAGGAACATGACGTGTCGGCGCCAAATCCGAATCGCGTCCTCCGGGAGGATGGCATATCCTGTAAGCGCGGCAAAAAGCGGCTGATCCCACCCCGCGATACCCCTCTTTTAGCTAAAAGAAAAACACCAGAAAAACTTCTTGGGAGGCGGTGGTTTCCTGACAGAAAGTCGCTATCATGTGGGCGTACAGTGCCGCTCTTCTTGTGTCATTTTAGCTGCAATTAGGAGGTTATCGTGGGTATCAAAGTCGTAATCGCCGACGATCAAGAGGTCGTCCGCAAGGGCCTTGCTAGTCTGTTTGAAGACACCGACATCGAGATCGTCGCGGAGGCCAAGACCGGCAACGAGGCGGTGTCCAAGACGCTGAAGCACAAACCGGCCGTGCTGTTGATGGACGTCATGATGTCCGAAACCGACGGTTTGGATGCCTTGGAGAAAATCCGCAACAAGGCGCCGAACGTCAAGGTCGTGATGATGTCCGCGCACGACAATCCGACCTATGTGGCTCGTTCCGTAGCGATGGGGGCGGAAGCCTTCCTGCTGAAGGACACGTCGGGCCAGGACATTGTGGCCGCCGTCAAGCGTGCGGCGCGCGGCGAGGCCGCTGTCGCGGACACCCGGATGACCGAAATCAAGGCCTGTTTGGCCACTCGCTTGGACCCCACCGAGGATGATGTTCCGCTGACGAAACGCGAGTATCAAGTCCTGCGGCACTTGGCTTACGGACTCAGCAATCGCGAAATCGGCCGGTCGCTGAAGATCAGCATCGAGACCGTCAAAGAGCACGTGCAGAACATCCTCCGCAAGCTGGACGCCGCGGACCGGACCGAGGCGGCGGTGTGGGCCGTCAAACGCGGTTTGGTTTAGGCTTGCGATGATTTCTCATCCGCCGATGACATCCCCGGCTTTGGACGGCAGGCCGGGCTAGCGCGCCGCGTGTCAGTTCGCTCGTGGATGAGCCCGCTCGTACGCTTCGCGCAAGCTGGCGGTGCTGACATGCGTGTAGATCTGCGTTGTCACGAGGCTCTTGTGCCCCAGGAGTTCCTGAACGCTGCGGATGTCGGCACCGCGGTCCAGCAGGTGCGTGGCGAAGCTGTGCCGCAGCGTGTGGGGTGTCGTTCGCAGATCGAGTCCCGCGATCTTGAGGTACTTCTCCAACATCCGCGCGACGCTTCGCGTGGTCAGCCGGCAGCCCAAGCGGCTTACGAACACAGGAGCTTCCGGGCCGGGGGATTGACGGCGGGACAGCGTCCGCACGCGGAGCCAGCGTTGCAGGGCCTGCAGGGCAAACGTTCCCAGCGGCGCCAACCGCTCGCGGCGTCCTTTTCCCCGAATCCTCACCAAGCCATCGGCCAGATCCAAATCGCCGTCGTTGATGCCCACCAACTCACTCACTCGCAAGCCCGCCGAGTACGTCGTTTCCAGCATGGCGCGGTCTCGGAGTCCTAGCGGGCAATTTGCCGGCGGCGTCTCGAGCAAACGGCCGATCTCGTCGGTGGACAGGAAATGCGGCAGCTTTCGGTCGGGCCGAGGGTTGCGCAGCGGTTTGGCGGGATTGGCTTCCGCGTAACCTTCCCGCTGGGCGAAGCGAAAAAAACTCCGCAGCGAAGCCAGGCGGCGGGCGATCGACGTTTTGGCGTAGCCGGCCTCGTGCAACGCCGCGACGTAGCCGCGGAGGTCCAACGAAGTGATCTCGGCGGGTTCGGCCGGCCGGCCGTAGCTCTCGGTCAGGTACTCATCCAGGGCCGTGAGATCTTCGCGATAGGACTTGATCGTCAATGTCGAGGCGTTGCGTTCGACCAGCAGATAGCGGAGAAAGCGGGTGATCGCTGGCTGCATGACATCCTCAAGCCGCTCCTTCATCGTCGAATCGGTCCGTCAGGACGTCGTCGGTGATTCGCTGACTGAATCGCGACGCCAGATCGAACCGTCGCGGCGGCGGCGCGTGCCGCTCGGCGAAAGCCGTCTCCCGGATCTTCTGGCTCATCACCGCCGCGTCATACCAAGTAAAGCTCAACTCGGGGTTGGCCGCGAAACGGCCCAATTGACGCAGCATCTCGACACGATTGTCGTCGTCAAACAGAAAGACGTAACGCTCGTTGCCCTTGACCAGTGCCAGCACGTTGATTTCCGTGGTCACGTCCTAGACCCTCCGTCAGCCCTCCTGGCTCTCGGACTCAACATGGGCCGCTGCTGGAAGAGTCCGAGGGTTCCAAGTCACTAACGAAGTTATCGGCCGGCTTGAGACAATCGCGTTACTTGCATTTCGGTATCGAGGTTGTGACGACATCGCAGCTTTCATGCTGTGGGCAAAAGCTACTTGGTACGGCAGCTTCTCGCAGAGAAAGAGAATAAGCACGCTGTCACGAGTTTCGCGGCGTGAGTGTCGAGAAAAGCCCGGCTTTGTGGGAGCAGCAAATCGGTCCCCAAGCGGAGCTTGAAAACCAGGGCCGGGCGCTGGTGAGAAATCCGGGTTAGGGCTGCGGACCTGCTCCCGGCTGGCGGGGGGTGGCCGGCAGGGTCGTCAACATGCGCCAGGGCGTCGGCTCGAGCTGGGCGTGCGACTTGCCTCCCACCAGTCCCGCGCGGTCTCCAGAAATGCGGAAGACGACGCCCCACAGTGCTATCACCACCAGGACGACGACGCCCAATGCTGCCGCTGCATCCAGTGCCAGCCGGCGCTCCAGTTGATGGACCGGCGAGGTGGCGGCCTGGGCGCTGACTTGTACCAGCACGAGCAGGTCCGTGTCGTGCCGCCGGCCGTTGTGGTTCTGCGTCCGCCCCGGCAGTCCGACCGGCTGGGTCGCGGCGATCCAGTCGCCTCGGTAAGCCTCGCCGCCCGGCGCCTCGGCCAGCGGGTCGAAATAATCATACACGGGTTCGGTTCCCACCCTGTGCAGCAGCGGCAACGGGACTTTGAAGTCCTGTGCAGGCGGCTGCTCCTGGAACAAGGGATGCTGCAGGACCGTGCCCCGGCGGTCGCCCGGCCGGTTATCGACCAAGACGGCGAAGTAGTCCGACGGCGCCTGCCGAGTCCGAAAGACAGCAAAATCCCCGACGTTGAAAGTGACCGCCAGAATTCCCAAAAACTTTGGCTCCGGCGCCGTCCGATCGTAGACGGGGGTGGACAGGGCGACTTTCCATTTCTTCGTCGTGCCGCTCTTGAACGCGGCCGACAAGTGCGTCGCCTCGATATGCTGCGGCGGCGCCGCCGTCGGACGCTGGGCCGGCGCGTCCTCCTGCCCGCCGCGAAAGTAGGTCCGCCAGCTGAAGTTCTCGCCGATCGGCCCCGCGACCGCTTCATCGACATAAACACCGGCCACCCACGTTCCCAGGCCGTCTGTAACGAAAATACTGGCAAACTTGGACGTCGAAGCAGGGGAGCTTTCGCTGACGCGCGCCAAACGCTGCTCCAGGCTGGCTTTGAAACCTCGCCTCACGGGTTCGTCCAAGAACTGCGCCCGCAGTTCCTCCAGCCGCTCGGCCGGCGTGGCCGGATCGTTGATCGCGCGCAGGTTTTCGCTGTCCAACGCGCGGCGAAACTCGTCCAGAAACTCGGGCGAACTCGCTTCCTGCTCCAACACGGCGAAGTAGTCGGCTATCTCGGCCTCGAAACTCTTGGCGACGAACTTCGCAGCGAACTCGTTCGCGCGATACGCCTGCTCCTTGACCATCTGCTCCGAACGGCCCACCGCCGCCGTAAACGCCCGCCAGGAAAAGAGGATCATGATCGCCAGCAGCAGCAGCGGTCCGGCCAAGCCCAGGATCAGCAAGGGACGCCGGCGGCGAGCCCGGTCCCGGGCTTCCAGCGCGTCCAGGACCAGCTGCGCGTTGGCATACCGGCGCGCCGGATTCACGGCCAGACAGCGGTCGACGATGTCCGCCAGCGCCCGGTCGACGCCGGGAACGTAACGGTGCACATCCGGCGGCGGCGCTTCGGCCAGCCAGCGGCGGTAGCACGCCAGGCGTTCGGCGATGTCGCCCGTGCCGTCCAACCGCCGCAACGACTCGTCATCCCGGTGCGGCGGCGAGCCGGTCAGCAGACAGTACAGGATGGCGCCCAGTGCGTACACATCCCAGCGGGCGTCGGGCAGAGCGTTCAGATCCGCCTGCTCCGGCGCCATGTAGAACAACGTCCCCAGCGCCGGCGTTTGTTCGTGAGACAGCCGCGACTGGCCAAAGTCCGCCAGTCGCGGCCGCCCGTCCTGGTCCAGAAGGATGTTGGCGGGCTTCAAGTCGCAGTGCAGCACGCCTTTGCCGTGCGCGTGCGTCAGGCCGACGGCGATCTCGCGGAACATGCCGGCCGCTTCCTGCGGCGTCAACGTGCCCCGCCGGCTCAACAGATCATCCAGCGAGCCGTTCTCGACGTATTCCATCACGTAATACGGCGGCTCGGCGTGCCAGCCCACATCCAGCAGTTGGACAACATAGCGATCGGCGGACAAAAAGACCAGCTTTTCCACCTCCCGCGAGAGCAGCGTCCAGTCCAGTCCGCCCCGGTGCAGGTAGAACTTGATCGCCACCCGCCGGCCGGTGTTGCGGTCCGTGGCCACCCAGACTTCCCCGTAGGCGCCCGTGCCCAGGCAGCGCTGGACTTCGTACCCCGGCGCCTCGCCCGGCGGTTGCGTGCTCTGCAAGCTCAGCTGGCGGGCCCGTTGCAACTCTTCCGGATTCTGAAATTCGGTCGGCTCACGGCTCATGCCCATATCCTAGCAAACCGGCGCGGAGGGCGGTAAGCAGCGTTCGAGAAATCAGTGTCGCCCGGCCAAAGTAGCCATCACACTCCGTGTGATGACCGGCCACGGAGCCAGTTCCAGGACGGCGCCAGCGAGGGCGATGTGAGCAACGCGAACCCAAAACGATCCGTGAATGGGTCGCAAAACGCGGCCAGACAAGCGCATACCAGCGCCGTGCAAGTCGCGGCCGCCAAGTTGATCCGAAGGGTCAGCAGCAGCATCCCCAGTACGGCAGCTGTCAAATTGTCCTTCGGAACCAGCCCCACCACCATTCCCAGGGCAACGCCCCAAGCAATGCGCCGCGGCGAATTCAGGCCCCGCAACGCGCCGGCCAGATATCGTAAGGGCTTGATGAACCAGAGCACGGAGCGATCCCCCTGGAAGTGAAGGCTGTATAACAGGATCGACCGTCAGAAGCCGCAAGAGTGAATCATTTTCACTAAACCGGATGATCTTGTCCAATTTGTCCAGTTTCTTGCGGTGGAAAGCTGTTCGGGGCAACCCAGCTGCGGTACACCGCTCGCGGCTTGCATTGTCTGACCTTTGGTGGCTCCTGCGCGTTGAAGTCCAGCGGCGTGTTCTGTACACTTCGGGGGATTCAGGGCCAGCGGCGGAAAGACGCTGCGTGGCCGCAAGCTTCGTTGTTTGCGGTTTCGACAAGCGGAAGACTTGTCGCCACGCGCTCGGTAAACTGTCACGTCTGCGGCTGGATGGCATCGTGTGGCGCGGCGGAGAACTGTGGTATGCCCATCGACACCAAGTGTCCCGGTTGCGGGCGTCTGTTGCGCGTCGGCGACGAACATGCTGGGCTGCACGCCCGCTGTCCGGCCTGCAACGCCATATACCTTGTGCCGGGCGGCCAGGGTCCGAGGGAACCGCCGAGCACAACGGGTGAGAATCCGTTCGCCGACCGAACTGAGGGAGCGGGAGACGGGAACCGCAGCACACTGCCGCCGGTGGCCGTGTCCCCAACTCGCCATGCCACTCCGCATCGCGGCGGGCTGATCCTGGTCCTGGGAATCCTGGGCTGGATTGTCGGCTGCCCTATTTTCAGTGTGGCGGCCTGGATGATGGGCTCCTCGGACCTGCGAGAGATGCGCTGTGGGCGAATGGATGATCGGTTTGACGGCCAGCGCCGTGGGATGATTTCGAGACGGGCAGTGGGAGGTTTTTTGTGAAAACCTCGGATGGCAGTTCGGTGTTGGGGGCCAGCGTGCTGGTGCTGAACCGCATGTACGTCGCCGTGCGCGTCGTGAACGTCCGCCGGGCCTTCGTGATGCTGTATCGGGATTCGGCCGAGGTGATTCACGTCGAGGATGGGGCTTATGCCAATTACGATTTCCGGACGTGGTGCGAATTGAGTCAGTGTTGGTTCGAGGAGTCCCCGATGTTTGCCGGCTCGGATCATGGCGACTGGGTTCGCGCGGTTCGCTACTGCATCCAGGCGCCGCGCATCATCCGCTTATTGCGGTTCGATCAGACGCCGCGGCACACGGTCCGTTTGAACCGCAGGACGCTCTTTGCGCGCGACGGCAACCGCTGTCAGTACTGCGGGGAAGCCTATCCTCACAGCCAGTTGAGCCTCGACCACGTGACGCCCCGCAGTCGAGGCGGCAAGACCTGTTGGGAGAACGTGGTTACCTGCTGCTTGAATTGCAACTCGCAGAAAGGCGACCGCACGCCCCAGGAAGCCGGCATGCGGTTCCAGGTGCGTCCGGCCAAGCCCAAACACAACCCGATGCTGAAACTCAAACTCGGCAACCCGCGCTACCAGGTCTGGCAACCATTTCTGAACCAAGCCGCGTACGCCATTGACGTGATCTGACATTCTATGAGCAAAGTCACCTACAAGGACGCCGGTGTCGACCTGGACGTGTATGACGAGGCCATGACGCGCCTGCCGCGTCTGATGCACCGTACCTTCTCCCCGCGAGTGCTGAAGCTGGACGGCGGGTTCGCCGGCCTGTTTCAACTCGATTTCTCCAATCGTCTGTTCGCCCGCAACTACGACGACCCGGTCCTGGTCGCCTGCACGGACGGCGTGGGGACCAAGCTGAAGGTCGCTCAACGCTGCGGCAAACACGACACCGTAGGCATCGACCTGGTGGCGATGAGCGTCAACGACGCCCTTTGCTGCGGGGCGGAACCGCTGCTGTTTCTGGACTATGTGGCCATGTCGCACGACGATCCGCCCGTGTTGGAGCAGTTGGTCAAAGGCGTCAGCGACGGATGTCTGCAAGCCGATTGCGCGCTGCTGGGCGGGGAAACGGCGATTATGCCGGATTTGTACCAGCGCGGCGACTATGACCTGGCCGGCTTTTGCGTGGGCGTCGTGGAACGGAAGCAGATCATCGACGGCAAAGCGATCGTGCCCGGCGACACCTTGCTGGGCGTGGCCTCCAGCGGGCTGCACTCCAACGGTTACAGCCTGGTGCGCAAGGTGGTTTTCGAGCTGGGCGGGCTTGACGTCCACGACCGGGTCGAGTGCTTGGGCACGACCGTGGGCGAGGCGTTGCTGACTCCCACGCGCATCTATGCCCAGCCGGTGCGCAAGATCCTGCGACACTATAAGGTGAAATCGGTCGTACACGGCCTGGCACACATCACCGGCGGAGGTCTGCGAGACAACTTGGAACGTATCCTGCCGGCGGGCACGCAGGCCCACATCGACGCAGACAGCTGGCCCGTGCCGCCCGTGTTCCCGTGGCTGCAACGGTTGGGAGACATCGACGGCGGTGAAATGGCTCACGTCTTCAACATGGGTATCGGACTGGTCCTGGTGGTCAGCCCCTATTACGCCGAGAGCATTCAGCGGATGCTGGCCGACTGCGGGCTGGACAGCTGGCCGATCGGCCGGATCGCTCCCGCCGCCTGACGCCGCAACCAAAGTAGGTTGGGACTCCGTCCCGATCGGGTCGGGGCGGAGTCCCAACCCACGAAGATGCACGCCCGGCGCACATCCTGCGGACGAGGACGGTAAAAGGAATTCCACTACGTCCCCCAGCACATCAGTCCCACGCCGGCCACGGTGATGATCGCTCCGGCGGCGGCACGGAGACTGACCCGCTCCCCGTACAGCAGGATCGTGAACGGCAGGATCAACACGGGCATCGTATTCACGATCGTGGCGACGACTCCCGTGGGGCTGTGCCGCAGCGCGATCATGCACACGACGACCCCCAAAAACGGGCCGACGACGCTCCCCGCGATCACGATCGCCATGGCGCGCCCGTCGCGCACCGCCAAAAACACGGCGGGCCATCGCCCGACTACGGTTAGCAGGACCACGTAACCGGGCAGGGCTCCCAGCACGCGAATGAACGTGGCCGCCACCGCATCGTACTCGCCGATTCCCTTGCGCGAGAGCATCATGGCCACGGCTTGCGTCAACGCTGCGGCGACGGCCAACAGCACCCCGCCTGCCGCCGGGCGTTGCCCATGCGAGGCGCCGGTCATCGGTTGCCGCTCCAGAACCACCCAGGTAATGCCGCCGATCGTCACCGCCATCGCCAGCCACTGCCAGGCTTGCAGCGTCTCGCCAAGAAAGATCCAGGAGACGATCGCGGCCGTGGGTGGTGAAAGCGCTTGCAGCAAGAGCGTCAAACGGGGGCCGATCATGAGCAGCGCCTTGAAGGCGCACAAGTCGCAGACGAAAAAACCCATCAGGCCGGAGAGCCCCAAGACCACCCAGGTCTCGCTGTCGGCGTCGGTCGGCAAGGGCCGGCCACGGACCAGGCTGCCGTAGACCGCCAGGAACACGCAGGTGAGCATCAGGCGATGGAAACTGACGGCCAGCGCGCCGATCCTCCGGCCGGAGGAGGTCCAAGCCAGCGTGGACAGCGTCCACAGCACAGCGGCCGCCACGGCCGCCATCTCGCCGATTTGCATTCCTTTCATGCGGTTGCTCCGAGGAAGATCGAGGGACGGTCCTGGGCTGGCGCAGCGGCGGGCGATGGCGGCGTCATGAATGGGCGATCGGATGGTTGGCGAGGTGCGGCGCTGGGAATGCCCGCAAGCTTACCTCTTTCCGCCACCCATTGTCCATCGGGCGAACGCTGCCGTCGTTTGACATTTGGCAGACGGCAGGGGACAATCGGAGCTGATCGCGGCTCGAAGTCGCACCCGGCGGATGAGGAACAAGTCGTTGCCTGGCAACGGATTTGCATTTCTTTGCGGCTTGCAGCTTTGGGCCGGTCCCAAGATTCGCCGGGTGTCGGCGAATACCTATCAAACCAGTCTGGGTCCGCTCTGGAGGGTAAGGGGATGAGCACGATTTTCCTCTTCTGTGCGTTGGTCGGCGGCACGATCATGCTGTGCCAGTTTTTTCTCACGCTGCTGGGACTAGGAGGACATGAGCTGGTCGATTCCGGCCATGCGGATATGGATTTGGCCCACGACGGCGGCCCGGAAGTCGGGCACGATCTGGGCGATCAGGATCACGCGGCGGGGGAGGCTCAGGGCGACGACGACGGTCACCATCACCATTCGTCCACTTGGCTGTTTGGCGTAATCTCGTTCCGCACCTTGGTGGCCGCGATCACGTTCTTCGGGCTATCGGGCATGGCGGCGCGATCGGCCTCGTTGTCGCGGGCGAATCAACTGCTGATCGGCCTCGCCTGCGGGATCGGCGCGATGTACCTGGTCCACTGGCTCATGTCGCTGATGTACCGGCTGAGTGAGGACAATACCGTCCGTATCAATCGTGCCGTTGGTCGGGAAGGGATGGTCTATCTGCCGGTTCCTGCGGACAGAACGGGCCCCGGCAAGATTCAATTGCGGTTGCAGGGAAGGATGATGGAGTACGAAGCCGTGACCTCGGCCCCCTCCGACTTGCCCACAGGTGCTAGAGTTGTCGTGGTCGGCGTCCTCGGCGGCAATACTCTGGAAGTTGCGCCGGCCGAGCAGCACGCCTCAGCGGCGACCCAAGCGTGAACCGGGGCAGTCGCTGATGCAGTGCGTCCGTAAGCCCTATCTCTTCCTTCACAGGAGTTACCTCATGACAACGATGGTCTTACTGGGAGCTGGCGAATCGGTGACCTGGATCGCCCTGATCTTCGTCGGTATTGGCGTTCTCTTCTTTACGGTCTTCATGTTGCTGATGAAGCAGTACAAACGCTGCCCCAGCAACCGCGTGCTGGTGATTTTCGGCAAAACCGGCCGGGCGGGCCATGCGGCCACGACGATTCACGGCGGGGCCGCGTTCGTCGTGCCGCTGTTGCAGGACTATGCCTACCTGAGCCTGGAACCGGTGCAGATCGAAATCCCTTTGCGGGGCGCGTTGTCGGCCGAGAATATCCGCGTGAACGTTCCCAGCGTGTTCACGGTGGCGATCGACACCAAGCCCGATGTCATGCAGAACGCGGCGGTCCGCCTGCTCGGATTGACCGTGCAGGAAATCCGCAAACAGGCGGAAGAAATCATCTTCGGCCAGCTGCGTCAGGTGATCGCTTCGATGCACATCGAGGAAATCAACCGCGATCGGGAGAAGTTCCTGCAGCACATCATGATCTCGCTGGAGCCGGAGTTGAATAAGATCGGTTTGCAGCTGATCAACGTAAACATCACCGACATCACGGACGAGTCCGGCTACATCGACGCCATTGGTCAGAAAGCCGCTTCGGAAGCCATTCAGAAGGCGCGCGGCGACGTGGCCGACAATGTGCGCATGGGTGAAACGCGGGTCGCCTCGGCGGAACGCGACAAGTCGATTCAGGTCGCCGAAGCGCGCAAGGAACAAGCCATCGGCACGCGGTCCGCTGAACGCGATCAAGCGGTCAGCGTCGCCGCGTTGGAAAAGCAGCAAATCGTGGGTGAGAAGCAAGCTGCGTTCGAGCGCGAATCGCAGGTCAAACAGGCCGAGCAGCAGATGCGCATCCAGGTGGCCAACGCCGACGCCTCGGCCATCGCCGGCGAAAACCTGGCCCAAGCCAAGGTCGCCGCCTCACAGGCCGAACTGCTGGTCAAGAAGGCCGAAGCCTACCAGTTGGGCGAAAGCCGCAAACGTCAGGCGGAAGCGGCGGTGCTGGAAGTCCAGAACCGGGCCATGGCCAAGGCGGCGTTGGCCGAAGCGGAGCGCATGGAAGCCGAACAGCGGGCGAAGCTGGAAGCCCCCGCCAAGGCTCAAAAGGCAAAAGTGATCGTTGATGCCGAGGCGGCTGCCGAAACCCGGCGATTGCAGGCCCGCGCCGAAGCCGACGCAGTCTTCATGAGGTTGGACGCCGAGGCCCGCGGGCAGTACGAGATCCTGGCCAAGAAGGGCGAAGGTCTGCAGCGCATCGTGGAGGCATGCGGCGGGTCGCAGCAAGCCTTCCAGTTGCTGATGCTCGAACATCTGGACAATCTGGCCGAGGCCTCCAGCCGGGCGATTTCGAACATCAAGTTCGACAAGATCGTGGTCTGGGACAGCGGCGCTCAGAACGGCCGCAACGCGACCGCTGATTTTCTGAGCGGCATGGCCAAGACCCTGCCGCCCATGATGCAGGTGATGAAGGACATCGGCGGTGTCGAGTTGCCGGAATCCCTGGTGAAACTCGGCGGCGACGACGGTTCGCCCCGTCCTGCGGCGGCTCCCGCGGGGGCGACCGCACTCGGCGGCGCGGCGCACCCGGCCTGATGAGGCCATGCCGGCAATTCCCGAAAGGCAGAAGCCCGGCCTCTTCGAAAAGCCGGGCTTCTTGTGTCTCCGTCACGGCGACTTGAGCTGCAGCGGCGCGGTCCAAAGATAGATCCGGTGCTCGACGGCGTCCTGCTTCGAGCGGATCGCGATCGCCTTCTCCGCCTCCTCGACGCGTCCCTCGAAACCGTAATCGTGCGCGACGATGCGGGCGCCCGGTTTGAGCTTCTGCAACTGCGGAATCAGCTTCACATTCATGCCCGGCAGGAGGTACAAGGCCACCACCGTGGCCTGGCTCATGTCCACCGCGTAGATGTCCTCCTCCAGAATCTGCACCTGTTGGGCGACGCCGTTGCGGACCGCGTTGTCCCGCGCTGCCCGGACCAGCTTGGGGCTGAGTTCGATGCCGACGCCCCGGCAGCCGTACTTCTTGGCCGCCGTGATGACGATCCGCCCGTCCCCGCAGCCGGGATCGTACACGAGGTCGTCCTTGGTCACGGCGGCGACTTCCAGCATCTTCGCCACCACGTCATCGGGCGTCGGCACGTACACGGAGTCCGGCGTCCTCTTGGGCCGGTCGCCAGCGGCAGCATCGGCGGCCACCGCGCGGCAAGCGTGCAACAGACTGATCGCCAGAACCGTCAGCAGAACACCGTGCCAACACCGACACATGAAAACCTCGACTTCCTTCGAAGGCTCCCTGGTCAACGCAAACGGGGAGGTTCAGCAACCGCGGCAGCGCCGGACGGCAACCGAGCCGCATCCGCGGCAGCTGCTACCGCACCGGACGGGCACTTGCACGGTCTTGGGCACCATGCGGCACACTTTGACTTGAACTTCCTTCTGAACCTGATGCGGAACGCAAACCGTGACGGTCCGGGTGACCTCTTCCGCTTGGGTCTCGTAACAGGTTACGGTTTCGGTCCAGGTCTTCTGCTGCGGCACGCAGACCGTGTAGGCCACTTCCTTCTGCACCACGTCCGTTTCGTAGGTCGTCACATGGCACTTCCTGGTCCGCACCTCCTGTCGCCAGTCGCAGACCCTGACGGTGCAGGTGCGGACTTCGGGCTTCCAGACGGTGACCATGTACTCGCAAGGCTCCTCGACGATCTGCGGCTTGCACACGGTGACGGTGACTTGCTCCTCGACGATGTTCGGCACCCAGACTCTCCGGCAAACGGTGGTCGTGCAAGGCTGGCAGCAGCACGGATCGCAGCACCGGTGGCCGAACCGGCCGCAACGGCGCGACAGGCAAGGAACTTCGACCATCTGCGTCTCGCAATGCCCCCGGTCGACGCACACCGTCTTGACGACTTCCTCCGTGATCATCTTGCAGACGCGCCGCACGCCCTGTCGCTTTTCGACGACCGGGACACAGGTGGTGTACTGCCGCGGCTCTTCTCTCCACTGCGGCACGCACACGGTGTACTGCTGCTCGACTTCCTGCACGACGGGCCGACAGACGTTGTAGGTGACCATCCTGGTGCGTTGTTCCGGAACCATCACAACACAACAGCGCTGAACTTCTTTTTGAACGGGCACGCATTTGTGTACCATCTGCTTGACTTCCCGTTGCTCCTGGGCGTACTCGCAGACCGTCACCATCCGCGTCTCGGTGACCCACTCCGGCACGTAACAGGTTTTCTCCACGTAGGTCACATCACCACAGCCGCCGCAGGGCGATCCCGCCATCGCAAAGCCGGCTGAGAAAAACAACATTCCAATAGCTGTCAGGACGAGCAGGCAGCGACGCATGGGGTCTTCCTCCTTCAATCAGAGACGGTAAATACAGGATGCTTGAGGTAGTTCGAGCGCGATTCGCCTGGAAC
This sequence comes from uncultured Pirellulaceae bacterium, assembly GCA_964486845.1. Classification (GTDB taxonomy): domain Bacteria; phylum Planctomycetota; class Planctomycetia; order Pirellulales; family Pirellulaceae; genus Anammoximicrobium. Next base: position 16,629 of record CAZAQY010000067.1, on the reverse strand, counting down.
CGCGCTCGTGATGCCCTACGGTGCGGGCATCAATAGCACTATTAAACTAGGTTGTAACGAATTGTCAATCAAAGCAGGATACGCGCATTGGAAAACGTGGAAATTTTAGGCGTTTTGCGTTCTTTTTGCCGAGTCATTGCCGCGCGAACCGCGGTTTGGCAAGTTGCCAATCCGCCTGGATGGCGCAATAATTCGCATTTCGTCCGGTGAATCCCTTCGGGACCTTGCCATTTCCAGCCTCTAACCACAGCACGATGCCATGCAAGAGAAGCTCAGCTACACTGCGATCACGTTTGATGATGTCTTGCTCGAACCGCGTTTCAGCGACGTGGTCCCCTCGGAAGTGGATGTACGCTCGAAATTGACCAACCGCATCTCGTTGAACATCCCGCTGCTCAGTTCTCCGATGGACACTGTGACCGAAAGCGATTTGGCGATTGCGCTGGCCAAAGTGGGCGGAATCGGGGTGATTCACAAGAATATGCCCATCGAGGCCCAGACGGAGGAAGTCAACCGGGTCAAACGCAGCGCCAACGGGATCATCTACGACCCTGTCACGCTGCCTCCAGACGCTCCGGTGGCGCAAGCACGAGTGCTGATGGACCAGCACAACGTTTCCGGAATTCCCATTATCTATCCGGACGGGCGGCTAGCGGGCATCCTCACCCGCCGAGACTTGCGTTTCTTGGAACAGACGGACATCCCTATTTCCGAGGTGATGACCAAGGATCAACTTGTAACGGCTACGGGGGAAGTATCGCTTGAAGAAGCTGAGAAGATTTTAACGGCTAAAAGAGTGGAGAAACTTTTGCTGGTTGACGAAAGATATTATCTAACGGGACTGATCACGATCAGGGACATCGACATGATGAAGCGGTTCCCGGATGCTTGCAAGGACAAGCAGGGGCGTTTGCGGGTGGGTGCCGCTGTCGGAGTCTTTGATTTTGATCGAGCGCAAAGCCTTATCGCAAAAGACGTTGACGTTCTGATCCTCGATAGCGCTCACGGCCATTCGGCCAACGTGATCGAAACGGTCAAGGAGATCAAACGACGGTGGGACATCGACGTGGTGGCAGGAAACGTGGCCACCAAGGAGGGTTGTGGCGACCTGATTCGCGCTGGTGCGGATGCTGTCAAAGTCGGAATTGGACCCGGCTCGATTTGTACAACTCGCGTGGTTTCTGGCGTAGGAGTCCCGCAAATTACGGCGATTTACCAAGCGTCCCAGGCTGCCCAGAAGGCTGGGATTCCGGTCATCGCCGACGGAGGAATTCGCTATTCGGGGGACATGACCAAGGCGATTGCTGCCGGCGCACATGCGGTCATGATCGGCGGTTTGTTTGCCGGACTGGCCGAGAGCCCCGGCAAGACGATCCTTTTTCAGGGGCGCACGTTCAAGAGTTATCGGGGGATGGGTTCCTTGGGGGCGATGGTCAAGGGGTCCAGCGAACGGTATCGCCAGGCGGGAACCACTGGCACGGGCAAGTTGGTTCCGGAAGGCGTCGAGGGGCGGGTACCGTTCAAGGGACCACTGAGCGATTTTGTCTATCAATTGGTCGGCGGTCTGAGAGCCGGCATGGGCTATTGCGGCACGCGGACGATTGAGGCTTTGCGGACGGAGACGCGATTCCTTCAGGTCACTCCAGCTTCGGTTCGGGAGAGTCATCCCCATGACATTGCTATCACGCAGGAAGCGCCCAACTACAGTGTCGAGTCCACATCGGGGTCCGAAGGCGGCTGAATGCGTCCGCAGGGTGGTTCGCCGGTGTCGTGACGCGGCGATCTGCGGAGTCGCGGTGTGGAGCATGATTGCCGCCGCGGTGTTCAGTTGCTCGTCGCTGGTCTGTGGCGACGACGGTGCCCCCCGGGAGTTGCCCATCTCCAACGACGCTCGCCCGATTGACCTCAACGCGCCCGACCTGAATTCGCCTCCGGGGTCCGCAGGCACGCTGCGGTTCAGCACGTCTGCTGAAACGCCGAGCAACCGCCAAGGCGACACACTCCCGTCAGCCGCCGTGCTACGCTGGAAGAGCCGGCAGTCGGAGAAAGGTGCAGGCTCGACCGGCTTTACGGTCCGGCAAGCAAGCGACAATTGGCAAGACCGTGGCCGGAAAAACTGGGCCGTGATCCAGCCCGCCGCGCACGAAGACGCTCCGGCGCCATTCCGAGATCCGTTCGGCGACCAGTCCCCCAAGTCCGCTGCGCCGATCAGGTTGCTGCCGCCCGGCGTCGCCGTGACCGGCGAGGAGGGGGCGAGCGTGATCCAGACGGCAGCCGCGGACGATCCCGCGCCGGCCCCGTTGGCACCATGGACTCAGAAATCGGAGTCGCCGCAACAGAAATCGTCCATCCTGCCGCGCAACAAATCAAGGCTGTTGCCCGCTCGCCCATTTGCGGCTCAGAAACCGTCGCCCGACCTGCAGTTGCCTTCCTGGCCTTCTTCCGAGCCGGAGCTTCCGGATTTTCGGCTGCCGGCGGAGCCGGTCAAGCCGGTGCAGCCGGTCGAGTCCGGCGCCGCAAAGAAGGGGGCTGCGCCCCGAACGCCTCCGGGACCGTCCATCGCCGCGCCGTACCAACTGCCGGAACCCGAAAAAAAGGAGACCGACACCAGCTGCCAGCGCGTGTACAACGGCCGCAACTGCTGTGAAGAAGATCGGAAGTGCCAGACGGCTCGGCAAGCCTTGCGCGACAACGCGATCACGAAAATTTCGTTGGACATTACCGCGCCTTTCAAGCCGGATGCAGCCACCGTGGAAGAGGAACAGCAAGCTCGCGAAGACCAGTTGCGGCAAATGCCGGCTCGGGATTGGCGTGACCGGGCCGGGCAGATCGTCGCGACGGGACGACTGACCGCCATTAGCAACCGCAAGATTCAAGTCACCGCCGCGGACGGGAATGTCGTCACGGTGCCGTTGGGGAGTCTCAGCGAGGACGACACGTGCTTCCTGTCCGCTTGGTGGGGCGTGCCCACGGAATGTTCGCTAGGGGACGATCCGTTCGACCCGCGCTTCTGGGAGCCGGTCACGCTCACCTGGAAGGCGTCGGCTCTGTGCCACAAGCCGCTGTACTTTGAAGAAGTCGCCTTGGAACGCTACGGGCATACGATGGGTCCGGTGCTGGGCCCCGTCCATTCGGGAGCGCACTTCTTCCTGAACATCGCCTTCCTGCCGTACAAGATGGGGATCAATCCCCCGCACGAGTGCCAGTACGCCCTGGGCTACTACCGGCCCGGCAACTGTGCCCCGTGGTTGGTGCCGCCGGTGCCGATCAGCCTGCGAGGCGCCTTGATGCAGGGCGCCGCTGCGGTGGGACTCGTTTACCTCTTCCCTTGACACTTCGATACATCTTCGAGTTTGGGAGCGATTGGGAAGGCAAACGGCGGAGCGTCTCGGGATGCTCCGCCGTTTTGCGTTTTTTTGGACCGTTGGAGGTTACCATGAAAGAACTCGATCCGTTACTCAAGGGCCTGGAGAACATCGTCTGGTGGGCGGTCAACGTGCTCAAATGCCCCTACCAAATCGGCGACCGGGTCGAGGTCCGGACGGAGGAGGGCGTCCAACAGGGCGTCGTGACGAGCTTTATGATGAAACGCATCGACGACATGACGTTCTTTCTCGAAATCGAAAGCGACGACGGGGCAAGAATTACCCCCAAACGGCCTTGCGATATTGTCCGCAAGGTGGAGTTGCCAACGGGGCCATGAGTGGTCTAAAATCCGCCCCAAAAGAGAGCGCCTGGGAGCTTGACGCCCAGGCCGACAATTTGGTCGCTCGCTGGCATCCGCAGCGGCACTGTCAGCAGAACAAGAGCACTCCGGACAGACCGATCCCCGAAATACCGGGGCGGCCGCGTGCGGAGTTTTTTTGTTGGAGGGCTTGAAGTTATGCCAAGCTACGATCTCACGCCCCGCAGAGTCCCCCTGGTGCAGACCAAGTACCGCCGAATCGTCACGGAGTTCCCCGTGCCGGAGTCAATCCCCGTCCTGCAGAAGCTGCGCCAGTACGAGCCGCTGTCGATGAGCGGCCAACCGCTGGTGATCTGGGACCGTGCAGACGGCATCCAGGTCTACGACCGCTGGGGAAATATGTGGCTCGATTGGTCCTCCGGAGTGCTGGTGGCCAATGCGGGACACAACCACCCCAAAATCCGCCAGGCGATCCTCGACCAGGTCCAACACGGACTGGTTCACAACTACTGCTTCCCCTCCGCGATTCGGGCGGACCTGGCCGAACTGCTGGCGTCGGTCGCGCCGCAGAGTCTCGGCAAGGTCTTTCTGCTGACGACCGGCGCCGAGGCTTGCGAGTGTGCGATCAAGCTGGCGCGGACTTACGGGCGCAAGGTGGGCGGCGACCGCAAAATCACCTTCGTCACGTTCCACAACGCCTTTCACGGCCGGACCATGGGCGCGCAGATGGCGGGCGGCATTCCGGCGCTGAAGCAGTGGATCGTGAACATGGACAAGGACATGGTCCAAGTGCCGTTCCCCGACGGCTTCCGCTGTCCCGATACGAGTTTCGAGGGGTTCCTCACGGCGTTGGACGCCCTGGGCCGCACCCCGGACCAAATTGCGGGCGTGATGACCGAGACGTACCAGGGCGGCAATGCCAGCTTCGCCCCGCCCGAATACGTCCAGCAACTTCGCCGCTGGTGCGACGAGCACCAGGTGCTGCTGATCATGGACGAGGTCCAGGCCGGGTTTGGCCGCGCGGGAACGTTCTGGGGATTCGAGCATTACGGAGTGGTGCCGGACGTGATCTGCTGCGGCAAGGGGATTTCCAGCGGCATGCCGATCTCGGCCGTGATCGGCCGGCCGGAAATCATGGACCTGTACCCGCCCGGCTCGATGACCTCGACGCACACGGGCAACCCGGTCTGCGCCGCCGCCGCCATGGCCAGCGTGCGCGTGACCCTGGAAGAGAATCTGGTCGAGCACACGCGACGGATGGGCGATATTCTGCAGCCGGAACTGCGCCGCATCGGCGGGCGGTTCTCCCATCGCATCGGAGCCGTCCACGGCAAGGGGCTCGTCGCGTCGCTGCACATGGTCAAGCCGGGCAGCATCGATCCCGATCCCGACTTGGCTTTTGACATCGTGCGCCGCGCGGTTGAAAAAGGCCTGCTGATGTTCTCGCCGGTGGGCTACGCCGGCGCATCGGTCAAGATTTCGCCGCCGCTGGTGATCCAGGAAGAGCCGCTGCGCGAGAGCCTTGTGGTGATCGAAGACGTGCTCCGGGAGGCGCTGTCATGAACGCTGCTGTGCAAGGTAAGCTGGAAGTCGCCGTCGTCGGTGGCGGCATGATTACGCACGATCAGATCCTGCCGTCGCTGTACCACCTGCAGCGGCTGGGCCGCGTCGGCTCGATCCGCGTCTGCGCCCTGAATTCGGCTCCCTTGCGGGCGCTGGCCGAGTCGCCTCGGCTTGCCGAGGCCTTTCCGGGCCAATCGTTCCAGCCGTCGCCCGCGCTGGAGGAACTTCCGGAGCGCGTGTTCCCGGACCTGTACCGCGAAGTGCTGGCCTCGCTGCCGCCGCGGAACATGGTGGTGGTGGCCGTGCCGGACCACTTCCACGAGCCGGTGATCCGCGCGGCCTTGGAGCACGACCAGCACGTGTTGTCCGTCAAACCGCTGGTCCTCAAGTACGCCCAAGCCGTCCGAATCGAACACGCGGCGCGGGACAAGGGCCTGTTCGTCGGCGTGGAATACCACAAACGGTTCGACCGCCGCGCGTTGGACGCTCGCGGCCTGTATCGCAACGGCCGGTTTGGCGAGTTCCGCTGCGGCGAGGCCAAGTTGGTCGAGCCGTACTATTACCGGCACTCGAACTTCCAGAACTGGTTCACCAAGGAGAACAGCGATCCGTTCACCTACACCGGCTGCCACTACGTGGACCTTGTCTGGTTCATCACCGGCCTGCGGCCGGTCGAGGTCTCGGTCCGCGGGGTCGAGGGCCGGTTCCCCAACGGCAACTTGGGCTACCTGTGGTCGTTGGGCCAGGTCGTCTGGGAGAACGGGGCCGTGCTCAGCCTGCTGAACGGCCTGGGGTATCCGGACGAGGGTGCGGGGACGAACGACCAGGGCTTGTGCATGTTCTGTGACGGTGACAACTGCGGCGGCATCATCCGGCACGACGACCAATTCCGCGGCGTCAGCCACGGGTACGTCGATCGCCAATCGGGCGCGGTGTTTCGTTATGTCAGCCCCGACTATTTCCGGCTGGTTCCCTGGGAAGGCGAAGGTCTGCAGCCGGTCGGCTACGGCTACGATTCGATCGCCGCCAACGTGCGAGCGGCCTTGCACGTGAACGCCGCGGGCGAAGGGGCAAGCGGTGCGGAGGTTCTGCCCAGACGCCGACAGGCGTTGGACGAAATCGATCGCCGTGGCATTCTTGCCACGCCGGCCAACAGCTACATCAACGAACTGGTGACGGAGGCAGCCCGGCTTTCCATCGGCCAGAACGGGCGCCATGCGGTGATCGACTATCGCGCGACGCCGGCGGTCCGGCTGCGCTAAAGCTGATCCCTTCGTGGAATGGAATTCATTCCGTTCCGAACGGATAGAAATCCGTTCTACTGAGGTTGCAGCCGCGGGCCGCGTCAAGTGCCCGTCCGCGCGAGGATGTATTTCATCGTGGCAATGACGTACTGCAGACCGGAGTAGATCGTCGACAACACGGCCGCCCAGACGAGTACGGGCAGGATGGCCAACAGCCAAGCTTCCGGCAGGATCATTTGCAGCCAAAGTGGCGCCTGCTCGTCCGCGTACATCAAGGCTCCCAAGCTGAACCCGCCGGCCACGCACTGAAAGACCATCTTCAGTTTCCCCGACATCTTGGCCGAGAAATCGCCGCCGCTTTGTTCAATGAAGCCGCGCAGCGCCGTGACCAGCAGTTCCCGTCCAACCACCACCACGGCCATCCAGGCGGTAATCCCCGAACCTTTCTCGGCCGCCAGGAAGATGAACAGGCCGCAGACGATGATCTTGTCGACAAACGGATCGAAAATCCGCCCCAACTGCGTGACCTGATTGAACCTCCGGGCCCAGTAGCCATCGACCCAGTCGGTCGACGCGGCCACGATGAACACCCACAGCGCCCAGAAGTACCGACCGCAAGGCACGAGCACGAACACCACCACCGACAGCACCAGCCGTGCCATCGTCAGCAAGTTGGGAACATTGAACATCCGCAGCAAGGGGCGATCGTTCTCGGCAGCCATAAGACGTGCCCATTCAAGTCGAGTACACCCAGCGGCCCAGCAACACGGCAGGCAATAGCAGGCTCAGCACCATTACCGCATCATACCCGCTGCCTGCCACCAATGTCACGGCGGCATCCAGGACAATGATCGACAACAGGCAGTGTTTGACCGCCAATTGTACTCGTTCCGGCGTGGGGTCCGCAACGGCCGTCACACAACGCCGCGCGATGGGAAACGCCAGCAGGGCCAGCATCAGCCACCACCAGCGTTCCGGCAAGGCTGGACGAAAACCGGGGGGAAGACGCTGGTACAGCAAGCCCAGCAGCCCGATGCCGCCCAGCATGACCAGCAACGCTCCTGCCAAATGCCAGCCGACGCGCGGCTCGACCTCCCGGCGAGCGAACCAGGTCACGCCCGCGACGTAGACGCCAAGCCCGGCGGCGGCCACCAAGACATAGGGTTGATAGCCCAGAAAATCGCCGCCCCTCGCGTCTACCGCCCCGCTGCTCGCCCCCAGCAGCACGTTCAAGAAGCGACAGAGGCCCATCGCCAGCGGACCGAGCCGAGTCGCCTTCATCCCGCCATCGTAGGCCAGAATGCACGCGGCGAGCAGTGTAGCCAACGTGCCGCTTCGCCAGACAGGCACCTGGGCGGCTACTGCCGTTCCCCAGCCAGCGGCCAACCCTGCCAGCATCAGGGTGACCCCCAAGCCCCGCGCGGCCGGCAACGAGATCCGGCCCGACGGCAACGGCCGGTCGGGCCTTTCCCGCCGGTCGATCTCGACGTCGAACACGTCGTTGAAGACCATGCCCGCACAGTACAGCAGCGCCGAGGCGGCCAGCAGGCCGGCCAGCGGCGGCAGGGGCGAAATTTGACGTTGGACAAGGACGTAGCCCATCATCACATCGGCCAACGCGGTGAACACATTGGCAAATCGCAGCAAGCGGAGATAATCGAGAAAGCCGGCCATTCGGGCACACGCTCAGGAATTCTGGAGTGCTTCGCCTGTGCGGAAGCCGGGCTTGTGAAAGAAGCCGGGCTTCTTTTCCGTTAAGAACGCCGGATCGGGTGCCTACGCTCGCGCCGCCGCTCCGACCACCAGCCACAACACGGCCATGCGGACCGCGACACCGTTGTTCACCTGGTCCAAGATGACGGACTGCGGCCCGTCCGCGACGTCGGGGGTAATTTCCACGCCGCGATTGATCGGTCCGGGAGCCATGATCAAAATATCGGGCTTGGCCCGAGCCATGCGATCGCGGTTCATCGCAAACAGCAACGCATATTCGCGAACCGACGGGAAGGGCCGCGTGTGCTGGCGCTCGAACTGGATCCGCAACAGGTTCAATACATCGCACCGCGGCAGGATCTCGTCCAGGCTGTACGCCACTTCAACGCCGAATTCCTCCCAGCGGCGCGACACGAGCGTCGAAGGACCGCAGACGATGACGTGGGCGCCCAGTTTCTTCAAGCCCCAGATGTTCGACCGGGCAGTGCGGCTGTACGCGATGTCCCCCACCATGGCGACCGTCAGCCCCTCGAACCGCCGGCCGTGCTCGCGGATCGTCATGATGTCCAACAAGCCCTGGGTCGGATGTTCGTGCGGCCCGTCGCCCGCGTTGATCACGCCGCAACGCACGTTCTGCGACAGCAGGTGCGGAGCCCCCGGCGTGTGATGCCGCACGACCATCACGTCGACGTTCATGGACTCAATGTTCTTGGCCGTGTCGATGAAGGTCTCGCCCTTGGACAAGCTGCTGCCGGAGGCCACGAATTCGACAGTGTCCGCGCCCAGTCGGCGCGCGGCCAGCGAGAAGCTGTTGCGGGTGCGAGTGGAATTCTCGAAAAACAAGTTGGCACTGGTCTTCCCCTGCAACTCCGGCAACTTCCGCCGGAAGCCCCCGGTGGCCGCTTTGAAGGCCGCCGCCGTGTCCAGGATGGTGAGAATCTCATCCGCCGAAAGATCCTCCAAGCCCAAGAGGTGGCGACGGCGCCAATTCTCGGGAAAACGGGGCAACGGTCCAAACTCCGTGGCAGCGGTCGTGGCAGTCACAGCTCTTTCCCTCCCATGAAAATTGGGGCCTGTTGCTTGGAGTATAGCAATCGGCCGAGACGTGACAAGCAACCCTGTGTCCGCCAGCGGTCGCGACGGCCCGAAGCCCGGCTTTTTCCGAAAAGCCGGGCTTCTCTCCTGCCGAAAACTCGGTTGCGCATCCTATAATAGCCCTTGCCATGAGTCGCCCCATCCCAATCCTGGTGCTGAGTGACAATGCCGCGCGAGCCGGCCAGTGGTGTCAACTCCTGGTCGACAGCGACATGCAGGTCTGGAAGAACGTACGCGATCTGCCTGCTGATTGGCCGCCGGACGTGATCGTCACGGATTGCGAGATCGGCGATGCACCGGCAAGCCCGTTGCCTAGCCAGGTGTGGCCAAGGGACGACGTGGGCGTGGTGTCCATCGGCGAAGCTCCAGCGGGCGACGTTTCCCTACCGGCGGATTTCACGCCGCGCGAACTGCAACTGGCCTGCCGCCTGCTGTCCGAGGTGGTCCGCTGGCGCCGCGCGTGCCGGCGCGGCAGGCAGTTGCAGCAGACGCTGAGTCAGTTGGCGCTGACCGATCCGCTGACCGGGTTGCCAAACCGGCGAGCCTGGGAGCAGGAGATGCTGTCCAGGGCCACGCGCGGCACTCCGAGCACGTCGTCCGTCTGTCTGGCCCTGTTCGACGTGGATTTCTTCAAGTCCGTCAACGAGCAGTTCGGGCACATCGCCGGGGATGAGGTCCTGCGCCACATCGGGCGCCGGCTGGCTGCAGCCCGCCGCGACTCGGACCTTGTCGCCCGCTTGGGTGGCGATGAATTCGCACTGATGCTGGAGGGACGGGATCAGGCCTCCGCCGCTGCGGAACTCGAACGTCTGCGGGTCGCGGCGTGCGACGGGGCTCCGCACGTCAAGGTCACCGCTTGCACGGGGTTCGCGTTTTCGGCCGCGGTTCCGCCTGACGGGCTGGACGCACTTTTCCGGCAGGCGGACGTCGCCTTGCGAAGCGCTAAGCTCTCCGGGCGAAATCGAACGGTGGCCGCGAGGCAGTAAGCTTGGTCAATCTTTTCCTTTTTCCCTCCGAATTTTCAATTTGACGCAAGTCTGCGGCCGAACTTGACGATTGTTTACGACCGTTCCGGTCAGGTAAACCAGGCAAGTCGTGCCGCAGCGCAAGCAATGCCAGCGAGCCGCCGTAGGCGGAAAGAAAGAAAAAAGGAAACGCTGATGATGCTGGATAGGTATTCACTTCGTTTCGGGCGGATTGGCGTGGCGTCGATGTTGGTTCTGCTGCTTTCCGGTTGCGCCGTCATGGATACGGCCACCGACAAGGGTTTGCCGTTGCTGGGCGAGGGGGCAAGCGCAGCCCCTGGCCCGACGACGTCGGTCACCATGGAGATCCGGCCGGTGGGCAAGAAGAAGCCGGAAATGACTCAACTTCAGCTGGACAGCGGCGCTACCGTACAGCAGGCACTGGAGAAAGCGAAGCTGGTAAAAAGGTTCCGCCGCATGAATATCGAGGTCATGCGAGTCGCGGGCCAGCAGCGTGCCAAGTTGGACGTCAAGTACGACCACACCAAGGCGCAAGTCAATCCGCTGTATGACTACGCGCTCTATCCGGGCGACCATTTGATCGTTGCCGAAGACCCCTCCACGTCGCTCGACGACATGTTCAACTCGATCGCCGGCCCGCTTCCGCGAGCGCCCCTCTCCCGGATGGGGCATTGAGGGTGCGGGAACGTCACACCCAACGGATCGCGCCAATCCACGACGCGTCATTCCGCGTCGCGAAAATGCCGCGTTCACTTGGGACGAGCCGTACCTGGCCGCTGCGACTATTTCTTGCGATGGCGGATCCGTGACCGCATGCGCCGCTTCTTGCGACCGATCTTCCGCCGACCTTTTCCTGTTTTCTTCGTTCCCACAAAATCGCTCCCACGGGGCCCAAGTCTTGCCTGTCTACGCACGCCGCCAACGCGTCCAAGCCGCTCGGCAGGCACGTTCCGGACGAATGATTGTAAAGTCGATAGAAATGGTAGCAAGAGGGCATCGGCAACGCCAGACCTCAGACGTACTCTTGCACGGTCGGCTTGACGACCAATTCCGGCACGTGCGCCCGAGCAGGCAGGCAGGCGATCGCGACGGCCAACGCCCCTAGGTCTTCGGGTTGCAGCATGGCGGCCTTCCGCTGCTCGCTGACCGGCGCCGGCCGCTTTTCCAAAATGGGGGTATTCGCCTCGCCCGGATAGATGTTCGTCACGCGAATCCCGTGCGGCGCGTCCTCATTGGCGACAGCCGTACTCAACGCACTCATGGCGAATTTTGACGCACAGTAGGCAATCCCGCCCAGGGTTAGTGCCCGCTTGCCGGAGATGGACGAGATATTGATGATCAAGCCGTCCCGGCGAGCACGCATCTGGGGCAACACGGCGTACATGCAGTTGTACGCCCCCGTGGCGTTGATGGCCATGATTTCGTCCCATTGCTCCGGAGTCATCTCGGCCATCGTCCGGTTGCGGATGTTCACGCCGGCGGAATTGACCAGGATGTCGATCTGCCCCAACCGCTCGTCGGCCCACTGGAACAGGCTGGCTACGCTTCGGCGATCGGCCACGTCCACCGGGTGATACAACAGCGGGGACTCTCCTTGCCATGCCGCAACCGCCTCGCGCAGTTTGTCCTCCCGGCGTCCTGCGATCACCACTCGGCACCGCTCGGCTGCAAACGCCCGGGCGATGCCCAATCCGATCCCTGTGCCGCCCCCGACGACTACGGCGTGTTTGTCCTTCAGTCGCATCCTTCTTCGGTCCTTTCCAAAATGAACGTAGCCTGCTTCGCCGGAACCCGAATTCCTGATCTTTCACTCAATCTCTTGGTACTGCCTTGGAGCCGGGGGAGATCAAGTGGAAGAGGGTGTATTCTATGCCAGCCGGCCGCACACACGCCACAGGGCATTGCGGTTGCTGATCGAGGTCTGCTCCCGTAACATGAAGATGGAATTTCAGCTTGGTGACACCATAGTTCCCTTGCGATGGTCCGATTTCGGAGGTGGTATCGTCCCGTGGCCGCGTTTTTCTGCCAGTCGCGAAGACCGTCGCGGTGGATCAGCCACGGTTTCCGTTGGCTGCTGCTGGCCGTTCTGGTCGGGCCTCTGCGGCTTTCGCTATTGCCGGCCCAGGAGCCCGCTGCCGCACTCCGTCCCAACGCGACACCCACGGTTACGGTGGACGAAGTCGATAACGCGGCCCGCGCGCATTTGGAGCGGTTTGAACGATATCTGGCCGATGGACAAGGGGGCGAGGCGATCGACGCGTTGCGGAACTTGATGGACGCCAGCGGCGAGCGGTTGATGGCGCTGCCGCCCGCGATGCCCGTCGATGGCGGCCAGTTCGTCCGCTTTGTCCCGCTTTGCGAGTACTGCCAATGGCGTCTGGCGGCGCTCGCCAGGGAGTCGCCGCAGACCCTGGAACTGTACCGCCAGCGCGTCGATCCGTTGGCCGCGGCCTGGCTGAAACAAGCCGTCGCCCAGCGCGATCTCGTCCGGTTGCGGCAAATCGTCGATCGCTTCTTTCTCAGCCGCAGTGGCGACGAGGCCCTGCTGCGACTGGGGGAATTCGAGCTGGAGCGAGGCCACTGGACGCAAGCTCGGTATGCCTGGGAGCGACTGAACCCGCTGCTTCGGACACCCACCGCGTCCAGCCCGTTCCTGCACGGCCTTCCGGGAAGCCCGCTGGGCTTGGCGCTCCGCGCGGAGGAGATCGCCGCCAACTGGGACGTCATCCGGCCGCTGCTGGCCGAGCCGGCCCGTGTGTCGGCGTGGCTGGCGTATCCCGATACCGATCTCGATCTTGCCGCCGTGCGGGCCCGCCTCGCGCTGGTTTCGATTCTGGAAGGCTCGCCGCACAGGGCGGAACGAGAACTGGCGCTGATCCGCCAGGTGAGCCCGGACGCCCAGGGAACGCTGGGCGGCAAGTCGGGGCGGTACATCGAGTTGCTGACCGGGCTCATGACGGCCGCTGGCGCCTGGTCCGAGGCTCGGGCGACGGCCGATTGGACCACGTTCGGCGGCAACGCCGCTCGCGGCAAAGCGGTGGCGGCCGGAGTCGATGTGGCGCTGCAGCCGATCTGGTCCCTTGCGCTACCACGGCGCCCGGCCGGCGACGGGGCCTCTGACGGCGTCCCGTCCGCTATCGGTACGCCGGAGCGAGCGCTGTGCTACCATCCGGTGGTCCGAGGAGCGTCGGTGCTGATCGTCACGGGCGACACGATCGACGACGTACACGGCTACGACCTGAACACCGGCCGTCCGCTCTGGCTGGAGAGCGCGCTGCCAGTCGAGCTGATGGCGACGGCACAGGCGTCCGGCGGCACCAGCGTTGCGGCCAGCGGGGGATACGGGTCTCCAGCATACACGCTGACGGTGGATGGCGACCGGCTGTACGTCAAACTGGGCTCGCAGGCCACTGCCGCGCCGGTGTCCGACCGCCGCGAAACGCCGCCGCTGGGGTATCTGGCCGCCCTGGATTTGCAGGCCGAGAAGAAACGGTTGTTCGATGTCCGCCTGGAGCGATCTTCGTGGGGAGACGGTTGGGCTGTCGAGGGCGTGCCCCTGGCCGACGACGGCCGACTGTACGTCGCGCTGCGTCAACGGGACAGCGTCCGCACGCAGACGCACATCGCCGCCTTCGACGCCAAACGCGGCGATCTCGTCTGGCAGCGCTTCGTCGCGGCAGCCGAAAGTTTTGGCCAGTCGCAATCCACGGAATACACCCACAACCTGCTGTCAATGGACGAAGGCATCCTGTACTTCAACACGAACCTCGGTGTCGTAGCCGCAGTGCGTGCCAGCGACGGCCAGATGTTGTGGGTCACACGCTACCCGCAAGTCGCCTCGGATGAGAGCGCCCCCTACGGCCCATCGCACGGGCCAGATCGCGGCCTCACGCCCTGCTTGATCCACCAGGGACTCGTGATCGTCGCCCCCTCCGACTGCAACCGGGTGTTCGCGCTCGACGCCGCCACCGGCCTGCTGCTGTGGTCAACCGCGCCCGAAGCCGCGGACGAGGTCCGATACCTGCTGGGTGTGGGCGGTGGAAACCTGATCGCCAGCGGCCGCCGTCTGTACTGGATCAACGCGGAAACCGGGCAGATCATCGCCCGCTTTCCGGGCGGCCCGGACGAAGCCCTGCGCGGCTACGGCCGTGGCATTCTGGCTGGCGAGCAAGTCTACTGGCCGACGCGCGACCGCATCTATGTGTTCGACCAGCAGGGCCCACGGCAGACCCGGCAGCCCATCGATCTGGCGCCGCTGGGGCTGACCGGCGGAAACCTGCTGATCGCCCATGGCTTGCTGCTGATCGCAGCCGCCGACCGGCTGTCGGCATTCAATGCATCCGGCCCCAAGTGACCCAGCCGGCATTTTTTGAGATCCTTATGTCGTTCCACTCGCCTTCGGTAGTTCGCGAAGCCGGCCCCTCAAGGAATTGAAGTCCTCGATCAGCGATTTTGCTCCCGCCGGAGCACCGAGCGCTTGACGCACGTTCTGCAATCGTTGGTTGACCCACTGCAAATCCTCGAGCCTGCCGGGGCTTTCCCCGTACTGCTGCAGCAGCCGTCTCGAGACGGCTTCCAGCCGGAGGACGAAGGCCTCGACCAAATCGAGGCGCCCGACGTGGCGGGCCACTTCCGCCGCGGCATCCAGCCACCAAAGCAGCTCGCGATTATCGCTGTCCCCGGCCAGTTGAAGGACTTGGCAATAGTGACCCAGCGCCGCCGCGTTGTCGCCGTCGGCGGCCTCGGCCCGAGCCAAGGCGGACAGCGCGTTTATCAGCATTGGATGCTGGTCATCGCGCTCTCGCAGCAGAGCCACCGTCTGCACGGCTCGTTCAATGGCCTTCGCGGGCTGGTCCAGGACGAGCAAACCTTCGACTTCTCGGAGGCGAGCCGTCACGCCATCGTCGAGTGGGCTGGACGCTGATTCTGGCAATCTTCGCTTGGTCGCGGAAACCGCATCCGGGAGGTCGCTGAGGGGCGCTGGACGTCGATCGGCCCTCGTCTCAGGGCCGGGGAGCCGGTTGGCTTCGCACTGGACGGCTGGGGCCGTCGGTTCCAGTACCAAGGCGCGAATCGACCACAGGTCAGGCGCGGCATTGCGTACGTCGGGCTTAAGTCTCGAAGGGAGTTCGAGGATCAGACCGCCGCTGAGTTCGCGCCGCAGACGGTCGCGGCGTTCGTTCAGACGAAGGAAGAACTCCTGCCAGGCGGCAGCCCACGCCTGCCGCCGGTCGCTGGACAGATCGCGGACCGCGGCGACCCAAATGGCGTCCGCCGCGCGAACGTCGGGAGCAAAGAGATGCTCCAGAATCTGGGCAATTGCATCCGGTGTTTCCGCCCGCAGCGTCCTGACGTGGCGGGCGTGACTGCGGTAGACCGCGGCCAGACGGGAGGCGAAGACGTGAGCGATTCGCGGTGAATCCGCGAACAGGAAGCCGAGCCAGAAGCCCGGACTCAAATCGATTTGCCGCCGCAACCGTTGCCATTCGGCCTCGGCTTGAGTTCCGAGGAACTGCTCCGTCAAGCGATCTTCGTCAGGGGGCACTAGGCGAGTCACCGCTTTTTCTTCCCACGGGAGGGCTTGGCGAGCGCCGCGGCCTGCGCCGTCACATGCTCGGCGACCAACGGATGCGTGTCATACCACTCGTGGCCGTTGCGATAGCACAGCACCAGGTGCGTGTCCAGAAAACGGGCGAAATCGGGCAACTGCGAGACATCTGCCAGCGAGGCCGAATGGGTGTCGGCGATCTTGGCCAGCCACAGAGCGTCGTCATCGGCAATGGGCAGAAACTCGTTGCGGATTTGATTGACGGCGTCGTCCACCGTCCGATCATCCACTGGCAAGGTAGTCGCTCGCCGCGTGATTTCCGCCAGGATCCGCAGCAAATCGCGAAACTGTCCGCCGGACATGGTGTCCCAGAGGACCATCGGGCCGTAGACACGACGCCTGCGGGCAAGGTAAAGTCTAGGGTTGGCTGACTGATGACTTGACATCGTTCGAGAAATATCTGCCGAATGATTGCCTTTCACTCGGCGGAAAACGACATTGGTTTCTGGAACGGTGCTTACTCAGAACCGGGCTCAGACGTACAGAATTCGATTTTTGCGGCCGATTGTCCAGGCACGTGGAAAACGCTCGCCCCGCAAAAATTCAATTCTGTACGTCTGAGCCCGGCGCAGGTGACGAACGGAATGCCAGATGACTGACAACGACTTACAGGCTGTGGAAAAACTGCACGAGGCGTATCGGCAGATCACGGGCGAACTGGACAAAGTGATCGTCGGCCAGCGGGAAGTCATCGAACAGCTGCTGATCGCCATGTTCGCCCGCGGACATTGCCTG
>CAZAQY010000066.1:0-34316 GCA_964486845.1 uncultured Pirellulaceae bacterium | reverse complement strand
CACCCCCTACTCGAGCACATGTACCCGCCGCTGCCTTATTCATGCGTGCGCTCTGTAGGAATTCCGCGCACGGGCCTTACAACCCACCTACGCTGATCGGCAGCCGGGCGCGCCGGGCATGACTGTTGTTCCAGCAAACGGGAGCGTAACGATTGGAGGGACGGCCGATTGCGCCAGAGCGGCAGGCAGTTCGGCGTGGAGAAGGCGGGGAGAATGGCGAGACTTTGAGTCGTCGGGGGATTGCACTCAACGGCGAGCGGCGGGCGTTAGCCCGCCGGTTCTTCGGGGCTCCGCGGTGCTCGCAGCTCGTGCGCAGAAACCGGCGGGCTGACGCCCGCCGCTCGCCGGGGGTCGAGCCGGATGAGTTCTCGGATTCGCTCCAGGGCCGGCTCGATGGCAGCGGCCACGGGGGGCGAGAGGGCCGCGTCGCCAAAGTCGAAGCGAATCGCGCCGACGGAAACCAGCGTGGCCTGGGGCACGCCGCCGTAGACGAGCTGCGCAAGGGCGAGCAGTTGCTCGGGGCTCAGGGTGTGAACCAGCGATGCCGCGCCGCGGGGAAGCGGCGTCAGCGGGCGGCACTCGATCTCGCCGGCGGGAACCTCCCTCGAAGCGTCGATGAAAATCACGCACTCGCAGGCGGCGACGTCGCTGGCAAGCTCCGGCGTCAGCTGATGGCAGGTCAGGACGAGGATGCCCTCCGCGCGGAGTTCCTCGCGCAGGCGTTCAGCCAGAATCGGGCCGACCGCGTCGTCGCCGCGGAGAGTGTTGCCGTAACCGATCACCAGGACGCGCGGGGCGGAGACGGGACGAAGCATGGGCAGCCTCACTCAAACCTTGCACGGATCTTCCTCGCCCGTGGATCGGCACAAGCCCTGAGTTGCCCGCCGGTCGCCTCGTCCGCTCTGAGGTCTCCGTCAAGAACAATCCCGGTCGCTGCCGTTGACATCGTCCTGCTCCTACCCAGCGTCGCGCCCTGCGGCTCAAACGCTACGCTCCAGACTCGTTTCTTGTGCCCTTGGAGCGTGCGGAGCAGCTTGCCGCTTCGCGCCTCCCAGAGCTTCACCGTCTTGTCAGCGCTCCCGCTGGCCAGCGTCCCGCCCTGCGGATCAAACACCACGCTCAAGACCGCGTTCTGGTGCCCTTCGAGCGTGCCGAGCAGCTTCACGCCCGGCGGCAGCGGCGGCGCAGCGGCTTGGCCGCTTGGCCCACTGTTCCCCTGGGCTGGTTTCTCTTTCGCCATAGCAGGACCATCCCCTCCAGAATGCAGACCATACCGCACGCGGCTGGGGTTGACACTAGCCCGCCACACAAGCAAGTGAGGCAACTCATTCGCGGCGGCGGCAAATGCCTGCACGCCCTGCGACGCCGAATGGGCCGCTTCCGGCGCCATCCCGTGTTGGGACGGCTGGACCGATTTCCGGCGGGACGGTAGCATGGGCTCAAATGACGCGGCGCGTCGGCTTCGGCTGCCAAACGCGAGAGTACGCGGTGAACCGGCGGTGCAGCAAAACCAACGCCTAGCGGGTGGCTATTCGGGTGGTGCCCTCGCCGCTGAGGCAACGTGCGCTTGCACGATTGCGGAATTGTGCGCGTTCGGCAAAGTGGATAAACTGTTGAAAAGGGCGAAAACGTCGGCGAGCTGCGGCGTTCCTCGCTGACGATTTAGGCGTACCGATAGCGGGCTTCGTGTCGTTCTTGTGCCGACGCGAAACTCGTGAACCGCGGGAACGAGTGAGCCACCCCCTTTGTCCTGTCGGAAGCGAAGGGACCGAAACACACATGGCGACAAAACAAGCAGCACCAGCGGCAAGTCTGCCCCCGCCGAAACCGATCCCCGTCAAAGATTTGTTTCTGGATTATCTGAATCCTCGCCTAGCGGGAATGGATCTTTCGATCAACGACCAGGATGAGATTCTCCAGATCCTCTGGCGCGAACGGGCCGTCAACGAACTGGTGGATTCCATTGCGACAAGCGGCTACTGGAAACACGAAGAACTCTTCGCCGCCAAAGAACAGGGCAAGCTGGTCGCCATCGAGGGGAACCGTCGACTCGCTGCCGTCAAGCTCCTCCTCGACGAGAATCTCCGCACGAGAATCGGCGCAAGCGGCATACCGGACCTGCCGGCCGAGGCCAGGGAGCAACTTCGGAAGCTGCCGGTGATTGAATGCACCCGCGAGGAGGTTTGGCAGTACATCGGCTTCAAGCACGTCAACGGACCGCAGGACTGGGATTCACTTGCGAAGGCCCAGTACATCGCTCGCGTTTGCAACGATTACGGCATTCAACTGGACGAAATCGCCCGCACGATCGGCGATCGTCATGATACCGTGAAGCGTCTTTACCGCGGTCTGATGGTGTTGAATCAAGCCGAAGACAGCGGTGTGTTCTCACCCGACGACCGCTTTAACTCACGATTCGCCTATTCCCATCTTTGGACCGGTCTCGGCTATTCCGGTGTGCAGGAATTCCTCGGGTTGAGTTCCGAAAAGAGGGCAACCTCGCCCAACATACCACCAAGTCTCGCATGATGACCGGCATGAGCGACCGGAAAGGTACTGGGACCTCATCTCGGATATTTGGCGCGTGCTCGGAAGAGTACTCGCTCAACGGGCAGATATCGTCATCCGACTCGGAGGCAAGAATCTCGATCCCAGCCGAATGGGAATGGGACTCCTGTCAACATCCATCTTCGCCAAGCGGAAAGTAACGCTCATACACAGCGAAGTGAGCGAAATCAAGCGACGCCAAACTGACTCGTTCCGCCCCGGGTCGCAAGGGTGTCGTGCAGAAGTCGATTTTCACTTCCGCATGTCTTGATCCGTAGAATACCCAGAGGCACCGGGCGTGTGACGGACGTGGCCCTGGTCGGTGTGACACGGCTCACTTTGTCAGCCGTGCCGGCAGTGCGGACGAAGCCTGGGCTCGCGCGACCTGCCGCCGTGGCAGGTTCCTGACACCGCTCGGTGCGCCGGATGCCCCGATTGCGATCCGCGCCGTTTGCTGCTCCCCACGGCCAACGAGTAGGCCGTGCCACGCTGTTCAACGGCGGACCATTTCGTCGACGATCCGGCCGGCGGCGTCCCGAAGCTGCACGTGCAACGGCATTTGACCGACGGCGTGCGAGGCGCAGCTCAGGCAGGGGTCGTAGCAGCGAATGATGGCTTCGACCCGGTTGAGCATGCCTTCCTGCAGTTGGCTCCCTTGTACGTATCGCTCCGCCACCTGCTGGACGCTGCGATTCATGGCCAGGTTGTTGTGCCCAGTGGCGATAATCAGGTTCATCCAGGTCATCAGGCCGCGCGGGTTGATGCGGTAGTGGTGGATCAGGATGCCCCGCGGCGCCTCGGCCACGCCGATGCCCTCGTCCTGGTTGCTCCGCGCCCGGGCGCGAATCCGCGTCTCCAAGATCTTCGGGTCGCGCAGCAACCGATCGATCGTCTCCAGGACGAAGATGATCTCGACCAGCCGCGCATAGTGGTAGTGGAAACTGCTCGTTACCGGCCGCGCTTCCTGCAGCGTGCGGAACTCCGCCAGCGCGACGTCGGCAAAGGGTGTCCCGCAACGATCGCAGTTGTTCAGGCGGGCCAGCGGCCCGACGCGGTACATGCCGTTCGGGTAACCGTGGCGTTTGTAGTAGGGGAACTTCATGTACGAGTACGATTCGACCGCTTCGCCGATGATCCGCTGGTAGTCATCCGGCGGCACCATGTCCTCGACGATATTGCCTTCGGCGTCCTTGATGCGAATCAGCCCGTCATAGTGCTCCAAATTGCCGCGGGGCGTGACCAGGCTTAGGAACAGCGAGGGAAAGTTGCCGAAGTGCTGGGCCTCGTCGGCGAACTTGCCGACCAGTTCTTTGAACAGGTTGTAGGTCCGGCGGGCGATCGTCATGCCTTCCGGGATCAGCTTCAGCATGCCAGATCGCTTTTCCTCGGTCAGCGGATCGTTGACGCCGCCGGGCACCATCCAGGCGGGATGAATTCGTTTGCCGCCCAAGGTCTCGATCATCGTCTGGCCGATTTGTCGCAGGCGGATTCCGTCCTTGGCCAGCTGCGGGTGCGAACGCATGACCCCGAAAATGTTGCGCTGCGCCGGATCGGAATCCCAGCCCAGCAGCAGGTCGGGCGAGGATAGGTGAAAGAAGGACAGGGCGTGCGACTGCAACACCTGCGCCAGGTTCATGATCCGCCGCAACTTGACCGCGGTGGGCGGAATCGACACGCTCAGCAGTTGATCGCAGGCCTTGGACGATGCAACCAGATGACTCACCGGGCAGATGCCGCAGGACCGCGCGGTCAAGGCCGGCATTTCCCGGTAGGGGCGGCCCTCGCAGAATTTCTCAAAGCCCCGGAACTGCGTCAGGTGGAACTTGGCGTCCGCCACGTGGCCGCCGGAGTCCAGTTGGATCGTGATCCGCGCGTGACCCTCGATGCGGGTGACCGGTTCAATGGTGACAGTGCGGTTGGCCGTCATGGGGTGCTTCAAGCTCCGAAACGAGTGACTTGCGAGGGGGCCGGCTTCCGCCCGGCGATCAGTTCACTGGCCACGAACCAAATGGCGGCCGCCGAGGGCGGACATCCCGGCACAAATAGATCGACCGGCACGACGGCGTGCAGCGGGCGGACCGGATTCAGCAACTTGGGGACGTTGACCGACGGCCATTGCGGATTCAGCTGGACATTCTCCTTGTAGGCGCGGTCCAGCACGGCTTCCAGCGGAAAAAAGTTCCGCATCGCCGGCACATTGCCGCACACGGCGCAGTCGCCCAAGCTGATCAAGTACCGGCAGTGCTTGCGGAACAACTGCGCCTTGTGCAGGTCTTCTTCCGTGCTCACGGCGCCTTCCAGAATCCCCACGTCGACGCTCTCCGGCAACTGCTTGGCGTCCACGAGCGGGCCGTAGACGAACTCCGCCAACTCCGCCAGTTCCAGCAGGCGCTCGTCGATGTCCAGGAAGGACATGTGGCATCCGGAGCAGCCGTCCAGCCAGGAAGTGGCAATGGTGATTTTCTTGTCTGCACTCATGGAGCGTGCCTCATCTGCGAGAGATACGGCAGGAAATGCCGGTCCTTGGTCATTTCCCCGGCCGACGTCCCCTGCTTGACCAGGGCGCCGGTCGGACAGACTTGTACGCACTTGCCGCACTCCGTACAGGTCAGGCTTTCGCCCCAGGGGCGGTTCAAGTCCGTGATCACGCGGCATTCAATCCCCCGCCCCATGACGTCCCACGTGTGCGCCCCTTCGATCTCGTCGCACACCCGGACACAGCGGGTGCAGAGCACGCACCGGTTGTGATCCAGGCGGAAGTAGTCGTTGGTCGAGTCGAGTTCGTAGGCCGAATTCCGATACGGCACGCGCACGTGATCCACGCCGCACTGCTGGGCCAGAGTCTGCAGTTCGCAATGCCCATTGGACACGCACACCGAACAGACGTGGTTGCGCTCGGCGAACAGCAGTTCGATAATCATGCGGCGGTACCGCTGCAGTCGCTCCGTGTTCGTCCGCACCCGCATTCCCTCGGCCACACGCGTCGAACAGGCCGAAACCAATCTCGCGCTGCCCTCGATCTCCACCACGCACAACCGGCAGGCGCCCCAGATCGTGAGACCCTCCAGGTGGCACAACGAAGGAATGCTGATCCCTTGTTCCCGCGCCACGGCCAGGATCGTTTCGTCCTCGCGGGCGCTCAGATCGCGATCGTCGATCTGGAAGGTGACCACGCGGACCGGCGGTGGTGCTTGGCGTTTCATGGTCAGTTGTCAGTTGTCAGTTGTCATTGGTCAGTTGTCGGCGGTCACCGGTCACCGGAAGCGGTGGGCGCGGCGTTCTCGCCCTGCAATTTGTCCTCGTATTCCTGGCGGAAGTACCGCAGCGTGCTCAGCACGGGGTTCGGCGCCGTCTGGCCCAAACCGCACAGGCTGGTCATCTGCACGACTTCGCACAGTTCCTCCAGCAGCGCCAGGTCGGCGGGCGTGCCTTGCCCTTTGGCGATCTTGTCGAGCAGGCCGTGCATCTGGAATGTTCCCACTCGGCAGGGCACGCACTTGCCGCAGGACTCGGTCATGCAAAATTCCATGAAGTACCGGGCCACGTCGACCATGGACGACGTCTCGTCCATGACAATCATCCCGCCGGAGCCCATGATGGAACCGGCTTGCCGCAGGGTATCGTAGTCCACGGGCAGGTCCAAATGCTGTTCCGGCAAACAGCCGCCGGAGGGCCCGCCGGTCTGCACGGCCTTGAACTTGCGGCCTGCGGGCACGCCGCCCCCGATCGTTTCGACGATGTCCCGCAACCGGGTCCCCATCGGCACTTCGATCAGTCCGGTATTCTGGATCCGGCCCGCCAGCGCGAACACCTTGGTGCCTTTGGAGCGTTCCGTGCCGATGGCGGCGAACCATTCGCCGCCGCGGCGAATGATCGGCGGCACGTTGGCATAGGTTTCGACGTTGTTAATCAGCGTGGGATGCCCCCACAGTCCCGATTCGGCCGGATACGGCGGCCGCGGACTGGGTTGGCCGCGTTCGCCTTCGATCGAGGCCATCAAGGCGGTTTCCTCGCCGCACACGAAGGCTCCCGCGCCCAGCCGCAACTCGATTTCGAAGCTGAACTGCGTCTCGCAGATGCGGGAACCGAGCAGCCCCTTGCGGGTCGCCTGCCGGATGGCCGTCTTCAGGCGATCGATGGCCAGCGGGTATTCGGCGCGAATATAGACGTAGCCTTTGTTGGCGCCCACGGCGTAGGCGGCGATGGTCATGCCTTCCAGGGCGCGGTGCGGATCCGATTCCAGCACGGCGCGGTCCATGAAAGCGCCGGGGTCGCCTTCGTCGGCATTGCATATCACGTACTTCTGGTCGGCCGGCATCTTGGCTACCGTGGACCATTTCAGCCCCGTCGGATACCCGCCGCCGCCCCGGCCGCGCAAACCGCTGACGTCGATCTCGCGCAACACCTCGGCTGGATTCATCTCCGTCAGCGCGGTGACCAACGCCCGATAGCCGTCGGCGGCGATATAGTCGCTGATGTCCTCGGGATCGACGACGCCGGAGTTCTCCAGGACGATCTTGTGCTGCCGCGAGAAAAAGGGCACATCGTTGGGGCAGACCAGACGCTCCACCAGCGGTCCGCCCAAACTCGCCGCCAATTCGGCGGCGTCATCCTCGCCGACTTTTTGGTACAACACCGGCGTCGGCTGGCCTTTGGAACGTACCTCGACCAGCGGTCCACCGGAGCAAAGGCCCATGCAGCCGACGGACTTGACCCGCACGTCGTCGCGGCCTGCGAGCTGCTCGTTCAGACGCTCCAGCACCTTCCCGGCCCCGGACGACTGGCAGCCCGCCGCCATGCAGACGCGGACGCAGTGCTGGCACGATTCCCCGGCGGCCCGGACTTCGGACACATGTTCTTCCAGATCGTCAAGATTCATGTTGCAGCACCTTCTCGATCTTGTCCAACAGTTCGTCCGCCGCCTGGTTCGCTAGTACCTGGCCGTCCAAGACGACCGCTGGGGCCAAACCGCACGCCCCCAGACAACGCGCGCTGACCACCGACAGCTGGCCGTCCGCCGTGGTCTGTCCCGGCCGCACGTGATGCCGCTGTTGGACCCCGTCAACCAACTCGCCAGCGCCCTTGATATAACACGCCGTCCCCGTGCAGATCACGCACGTGTGTTTGCCCTTGGGCTTCAATGTGAACAGATGATAGAACGTGGCCACGCCGTAGACCTTGCTCAAGGGCAAATTGAGGGCTTGCGCGACGTAACGCATGGACGGATCGTCAAGGTAGCCGAAGACGTCCTGGACCGTGTGCAACGTCTCGATCAGCGCGTGTCCGGCGTAGCCATTGCGCCGCATCGTGACGTCCACCATCTTCCAGCGATTGTCTGCACTCGGCGCTTCGGGTTTGATGCGTTTCACGGCCATTTTCCGCACTCCTGGCAATTGGCACCATCCTAGAGAAAAACGCCGGTTGTTGAAAGCCGGCATCTGCAGATATAGCGTGGACAATCCTCGTGAAACAAACGAAAGCGGGACTGACCCGCCGGCTGGCCGGCTTGTCAGTCCCGCTTTGTTCTTGTTCATGGAATCCCGCGGCGGCGGTCCCGCCGCGGAGAACGCTCGGGGAACGGACTATCTCCGCAAGGTGAGGCCCACGGTCAGCCCCTGCAGCCACAAATCGGAATCTTTGATTTCCTGGAAACTTGGGTGCAAACCGCCCGCCGGGTCCAAGGGACCGCCGAACCACTGACTGGAGTTGACCGTCGGCAGGCCACCCAGCGAGGTGTCGATCTGCTCGCCCGCCAGCGCCAGCGTGTTCCAGTAGATAAAGTTGTAGCCGACGCTCACCTGCAAGTGCTTGGTGAGCTTGAAAATCAACTTCGCGTCCAATTCCGGAATCACGGCGAACTTGTCCTGCTCGTACAGGCCCATGTTCGTGGGCAGCGCCAGCACGCCGCCGTTGTAGTGAGCCACGCCCCCGCCCGCATCGGTCACCGACGATTGTCCGGCGACCGTGACGACCTGGTTCATGTTGCCCAAACCAACCTTGGCCAGGATCGACAACATGATCGGCCCTTTTCCGAACTCACCCAACAGACCCAACTCGCCACCGTGAAACTTGTTCACCGTATCGAACAGGTCCTGGACATCCGAGCTGCGCGCGAAAACCGAGGGATCGTAGTCCGTGTGGTGGGTGATCCTCAGGGTGTCGTCCACGCGCGAAAACTGGTATCCGCCGATCAGGTCGAATCGCCGTCCGGGGGCACAGTACATCAGGTAGCGGAGATAGCCTTCCGCGCCCATCACGTCGGTGTGCGTAACCGCTTCGATATCGCCGGACAAGGTGAACGGCGTCGTCCCGACGAAGGTCGGGCCGGTGACCAGATACGACGCCGGGCCCACGCCACTTTCTGCATTCGGCGATGTTTCATAGATGGGACGGGCCAAGACTCGGCCCCCCTCCGAAGCGGCGTCAAAGCCGACCGTTTCCGTCTGCACCATGAAAAAGTTGCCGCCCACGCCCAACCGTTCCGCTGGGCCAAGCCAAGCCCCAACCGACAACTTGCCGGCCACCTGTCGATTGCCGCTCAGGTCATCTCCGCCAAACAGAGTCCTGGCGCCAGGCAGAATGCCCTCGATGCCCGGCGGACTGGACGTCACCAGCGGCGGCAGATAGCGGCCTTCCAGCCAGGTGGACATGTACTCGTAACTGACCCACGGGCCGTAGACCATGGGGTGTTCGGTTTCACAATCCTTGACCGAGAGCCCATGTCCGCCCTTTTTGGCTGACTTCTGCCATGTGCCCTGCTTGATTGCTGGCAGATCGTCTGCAAACGGATACTCGGAATCTGGGGCCGCAACCTCGGGCGGAACCCGCAGGTCGCTATCGTCGCCCACGTAGCTGCTGTACGCCGCGTCCGGCTGAAAGCCTGGC
Organism: uncultured Pirellulaceae bacterium; assembly: GCA_964486845.1. GTDB lineage: Bacteria > Planctomycetota > Planctomycetia > Pirellulales > Pirellulaceae > Anammoximicrobium. Next base: position 24,884 of record CAZAQY010000066.1, on the reverse strand, counting down.
ACGGCGGCAAAGGGCGACGTTCCAGACGAAGTGGCGGCGTCCTCCGCATAGACAGGCAAAGCCCCTAACAAGAGCACGATCGCTACCACCGTCAGTTTTGCGTTTTTTGATCTCATGATTACAACCCGCCTCGGCTGAGTATTCGTGTCTACGCTTACAACAAGATCGTCCGGCAAACACGGAACATGCAACAGATCCGTCACGCCAGACAAACCTTGCGCAGCCCCCCCCACTTAACAGCAAACCATCGAAATACGGTCACATCCGGCCGAGTCCAGTCTTCCGCCCCTCCTGCGGAACTTGCCTAACAACCGGCCGTCTAACGCTCCTATCGTTTATGTCGGCTGTATCGTCCGCACCGTTTAGACCAAATCTTCGGGTCGTATCGACTGCAACTGATGGCAACGCACACCACGGCTTCTGGCAAAACCGATGCCAGCAACAGCGGCGGTGAAGGGTGCTGCACGAATTGGCATTGGTCGAAACCCGCTGCAATTGCCGTTCGCGGTAAAATGCAGTAGGCTCTCAATTTGTCCCTACTGCCAAACTTGGAGAGACTGTCATACCGATGACATCGCGCGACCCTCTAGGCCGTCTGGGCCTGTTACGAGCCCGTTTTTTAACCACCCTAGGCGGTCCCATCGCTCGACGCATGGCGTACTGGGGACGCTTGCTGGAACAAATCAATGCGTTGGAACCCGTCTTGCAGGGCGAGTCCGACGCGCAGTTGCGCAAACGCAGCCTTTCCATGCGATTTCGTGCCAAGAGCGGCGAGCGTCTGGACCGCATGCTGGTCGAGGCCTTTGCGCTGGTCCGTGAAGCCGCCCTGAGGACGGTAGAACTTCGCCATTTTGACGTTCAAATGATCGGAGGAATGGCCCTGTTTTTCGGCAACATCGCCGAGATGGACACGGGCGAAGGCAAGACCCTCACCGCCACCCTGCCGATGTACCTGCACGCCCTCCCCGGCAAAGGCGCCCATCTGGCGACGGTCAACGATTACTTGGCGTCTCGCGATGCCGACTGGATGGCTCCCATTTATCGCTTGCTGGGACTGACCATCGGCGTGATCGAGACGCCGGACACATCCGACAAGCGCCGTGCGGCCTACGGCTGCGACATTACTTACGGTACCGCCAAGGAATTCGGCTTCGACTTCCTCCGCGATCGGCTGTTGCTGCGCCGCATGGGCCGGCAGACCGCCGATTTTCTGGGCGAGGGCAGCAGCGAGCGTTGGGACCAGAGCGGCGAACAACCCGTTCAGCGCGGCGCGTACTTTGCTCTCGTGGACGAAGCGGACAGCGTGCTGATCGACGAAGCCAGAACGCCGCTGATCATCGGCTCTCTGGGCGATAAGGCCCGCGAACAGGTCGTGGCCACGTATCAATGGGCGGCCGAACACGCACCGGAATTCGAGGAAGACGTTCACTACGACTACGAACACGACACCAAGAAAGTCGAATTGACGCAGGCCGGCCGGCAGTTCCTCCGGTCGCTGCCGCAGCCGGAACTGCTGCGCACCGTGGGTCTGGTGGATCTGTACCAGTACATGGAGCGGGCGATCCGGGTGCATCGCGATTACCACTTGGATCGTCAATACGTCATCCGCGACGGGGAAGTGGTCATCGTCGACGAGTTCACTGGCCGGCTCGCGGAGGGACGCAAGTGGCGCGACGGCATCCACCAGGCGGTGGAGGCTCAGGAGAAAGTCGAAGTCACGGTACCGACCGGTCAAGCCGCGCGGATTACCGTCCAAGATCTCTTCCTGCGCTACCGCCATCTGGCGGGGATGACGGGAACGGCACGCACGTCGGCCAGGGAGTTTCGCAAGATCTACAAGATGCGAGTCATCCCCGTCCCCACGAACAAGCCCGTCCAGAGACGCCGTTTGCCGACGCGGATTTTCGGGACCGCCGATGCCAAATGGCACGCGATCGCCGGCGAGATCCTGGAACTACATCAGCAAGGACGCCCCGTTCTGATTGGGACCCGATCCATCGACAAGTCCGAACACTTGTCGCGCTTGCTGTCCGAGCGTGGCACGCCGCACCAAGTGCTGAATGCCAACGAAATCGCCAAGGAAGCTCAAATCGTGGCGCTGGCAGGCCAAGCGGGCAAAGTCACGGTGGCCACGAACATGGCTGGCCGCGGTACGGACATCAAACTTGGCGAAGGCGTGCCGGAGGTTGGCGGTTTGCACGTGATTGTGACGGAAATGCACGACGCCGCGCGGATCGACCGCCAGTTGTGCGGACGCTGCGGACGCCAGGGCGATCCCGGCACATTCCGGTACTTCCTCTCGCTGGAGGACGAGATCCTGGAGTCCGGTCTGGGGCCCAAGCGGAGCGAGAAACTCAAAGAGCTGGGAGCGAGAACCAACGGCCGCGTTGACCAACTGGCTGGCGTCTTTCGCAAATCGCAACGCAAAGTCGAGCGGCGTCATTTCCGCGACCGCAACGTGCTGCTGTACCACGAAAAACAACGCAAGAAAATGCAGCGGGAAATGGGGCAAGATCCGTACCTGGATACGCCGGATTGATGCGGGATACGGGATGCGGGGTGCGGGATACGCGGATCGTAAGTGCCAATAGGAGGCGTCAGCGCGGTCCCAAGGGGCTTCCTCCCGCGACTCGCTACGCGATCACAATCTCCTTCTTCACCACGTCGTTCCGGTCGGAGATGGTCAGTTTCAAGTCGCGTTCCCGTGCCTCGGCGGCCACTTTCAGCAGCGCGATCCCCATTCGAAATACGTCCGCGCGGGATGTCTTGCCGAATTTCTCTTTCAATTCGTCGATCGTCCGGTCCAGGTTCTCGTCGATCCCGACGGTGAAAGTCTTGTACGACCTCTCGGCGATCACAGTGTCCATCCGACGGTTCACATCGGCCTCCTCGTTGTCCATGCGGGTCGATCAAGGGCGTGGCCACAGCGCCGACCATCCGCGAGACGAACGTCGGTTGGTTAGACTTGGATGTTGAGCAAGAGTTCCGTGAAAACGTAGCCGAGACGCCTATTTCAAGTAAAGGATACTTGGAATTTATTTAATTTTCAAGTAGCGAAGCTTGAAATACGCCCTTAATCCTGCTAGTCTAAGATACGAATGGTGTCCTGGAGCGTGCCACGAGTGGGCTGTTCGTGGATGAGTTGACAGCAGAAATTGGTGTGTATCAGGCGGGGCGCTCGAACCTCGGCCGGGAATTCGTCGGAGTGTTTCATCCAACCTGTTTAATTGTAAAGGTTTGCGCACAGCCCCCGGATTTCTCTTCCGGGCGGACGGAAATCCCCGTTGTTGGACTGGAACTTACCGTCGGAATCGGCATCATAGTCACGACTTGATTTTAACTATTTTCAGACCATGCGGGGGTTCGATTGATACTTGAAATCTATGCATCCACCTTGATCCCTAACGGTGCGGGAAATGTCCAGCGAAGTCAATGCTGACACCATTGAGCAGACCAAGCAGCAAATTCGAGGGCTGGTAAGCGAGATCGCGCAGCTGTCGAAGAGCGAGCTTGGACCGGACGAGTTCTATCCCGCGTTCTTGCAGCGGATCGTCTCTGCCTTGGCGGCCATCGGCGGTGCGGTATGGGTCATTCGCGACGGCCGGCGATTGGATCTGGCATACCAGATCAAGATGAGCGAGACGCTGCTGGCGCCGGACTCGGAGGACGCTGCCAAACACTTCTCGCTGCTGACGCGCGTGGCAGCGAGTGCCGAGCCGGGCCTGGTGCCGCCGCAGTCAGGTACGGCGGACGAAACCGGGGCCGGCAACCCCACCCGCTACCTGTTGGTGCTGGCTCCGATGCGGAGCGACAACATGGTGGAAGGCATCGTCGAGATCTTCCAGCGGCCGGACGCGCAGCCGGTCACGCAGCGGGGCTACCTGAAGTTCCTGGTTCAGATGTGCGAGTTGGCGGCGGAGTGGCTGAAGACCCGCAAGCTGCGTCAGATCAGCACGCGGCATTCGCTGTGGGAGCAAGCGGATCATTTCGCGCGCCTGGTCCACGAGCAGTTGGATGTGCGCGAGACGGCGTATGTGATCGTCAATGAAGGCCGGCGGATGATCGGTTGCGACCGCGTCAGCGTGGGCTTGCTGAAGGGCCGCATCTGCAAGATCGAGGCCGTCAGCGGACAGGACACGATCGAGAACCGGTCCAACATCGTGAACCATTTGGGCAAGCTGGCCACGCGCGTGGTGGCGACCGGCGAGTCGCTGTGGTTCGACGGCTCGAACGAGGACTTGCCGCCGCAGGTCGAGGAGGCGCTGGACCGCTATGTGGACGAGTCCCACACCAAGCGTCTGGCGGTGCTGCCTCTGCGCCGCCCCAAACGCACTTGGGATTCGGGCGAACGGGAAACCGCGACGGGCGAGGCGGACAGCGAAAGCAACGAGGCCAACGAGATCATCGGCGTGTTGGTCGTCGAGCAGATCGAGAGCGACCTGCCGGAGGAGGTGATCCGCTCGCGGACCGATCTGGTTTACGAGCACAGCGCCCGGGCGTTGACCAACGCGGTGGATCATCACCGCATCTTCCTGATGCCGCTGTGGAAGACGGTGGGCAAGTCCCGCTGGCTGTTCAACGCGCGCAATCTGCCCAAGACGGTGGTGGCCTTGGTGGCCCTGGTGGTGTTGCTGCTGTGCCTGGTGTTCGTGAGAAAGGATTTCGAACCGAGTGCCAAGGGGACGTTGCAGCCGGTCCTCAAGAGAGACGTCTTCGTACCGGTCGACGGCGACGTGATCGAAGTCCAGGTCAAGGACCGGGACAAGGTGCAGAAGGACGCCCCGCTGATCAGGTTGCGAAACACCGATTTGGAAGTCAAGTTCCAGGACGTGGTGGGCCAGATCCAGGTCAAACGCAGCCGTCTGCTGTCCGTGGAGCGATCGTTGTTCGAGCAGAAGAATCGTTCGGATCTGCGCGGTCGAGACGAGGTCGAGCGAATTCGCTTGCAGGGCGAAGCGGAAGAACTGGAACAGGAACTTCAGACGCTGGACGAGCAGTACCAGCTATTGAGGAAGAAACGCGAATTGCTGGAGATCCGCAGCCCGATCGAGGGCGAAGTGATGATGTCGTGGGACGTGCAGAAGTCCCTGATGTATCGCCCCGTGACCGCCGGCCAGATGCTGTTGAGCGTCGCCGATCCCAAGGGAGATTGGGAGCTGGAACTGTACATGCGGGAGAGCCGGGCCGGACACGTGCGACGAGCGCGTGCCGATAAGAACCTGCAAGATCGGTATCCGGGTGCCGGGAAACGCGTGATGTACGTGCTGGCCACGGACCCGGCAACTCAGCGGAACGGCGAAGTGACGGAGGTCAAGGAGTCGACGGAAATCCATCAGGAGGAAGGCCACATTGTAAAAGTCAAAGTGGCCATCAACCGTGACGAAATCGGCGACCCGCATCCTGGAGCCACAGTGACCGGCGGCGTGTATTGTGGGCGGAGAGCCCTGGGCTACGTCTGGTTCCACGAAGCCTGGGAGTGGCTGCAGACTCACGTCTTTTTCTACCTCACGTAACCAAATGCCGCGGCGGAATCCGGCAGCAGAGCCGTTCGTGCGGTCTGCCGGGCGCGGCCAACGGGAGTGTTGATCATGTGCGTAACGGCGTTGTTGATCGCGGAGTTGTTGCTGACAGCGCAGCCCGCGGGCGTCTCCGACAGTGGGACCAGTTCGATCTTGAGGCTGCCCAACTGCCTGGTGTCTTTGATTGACGAGGTGGATTTGCCCGCCCAAGAGCAAGGCGTGCTTCAGGAGCTGATCGCCAAGGCGGGGATGCAGGCCAAAGCGGGAGACGTGCTGGGCAAGATCGACGAAACGGAGACTTTGATCCGACAGAAGGCGGCGAAGGCCAAGTTGGACGTAGCGGTCGAGAAAGCGACCAACGACGCACACGTGAGAGCGGGCTGGAAGGTTGTCGAATTCTATATCGCCGAATATGAGGAATCGCTGGCCATCAACAAAAGATCTCCTGGCTCCATCCCGGAAGCGAGCATTCGCAGAACACGCGTCCAACACGAGAGAGCCAGTGCCGATGCCACCGCAGCCGAGATGGACTTCAAGATCGCCGGTTTGGAACGGAAGGTCGAGGAAGCCCAGGTGGAGGCGGTCGAAAACGAATTGAAGCACCGCACGTTGGTGGCTCCGTTCGACGGCGTGGTCGAGGAGATCTACGTTCAGCAGAGCGAGTGGCTGCAGCCCGGCGAACCCGTGTTGCGGTTCGTGCGGATGAACCGCTTGCGGGTCGAGGGATTTGTCAACTCTCGGGAAATCGCGCCGGGGCGGGTGGACGGGGCCAACGTGGAGATCAACGTGACTTTGCCGGGCGGCCTTACGGAGAAACTCAGTGGCAAGATCAGCTTCGTGAGCACGAAAGTCGGCTCGAACCGGGATTACCGTGTGTGGGCCGAAGTGGACAACCTGCCGGGCCGCGACGGATACCCCTGGCTGCTGCGTCCCGGCACCACGGCGGAGATGATCGTCTACCTGAACCCGTTACGCGGCGACCCCACGCGGTAGCGATCCCGCTCCGTGGAAACTGAAACCCTGATTGCACGTTCATGGCTACCCTTGCGGAAAGTCTCGTCAGCACGACCTCGCGGCGTCTCTCCTTGCGGATGCGGCCGGATCTGGAGATCCGCAAACACCGCTACCACGGCGAGGCGTATTGGGTCGTCAAGGAGCCCATCGGGCTGAACTACTTCCGCTTTCACGAAGAGGAATTTGCCATCCTGCAGATGCTCGACGGCCAATCGAGCTTGGATTCGATCAAAGAACGGTTCGAGGCGGATTTCGCGCCGCAGAAGATCACTTTTCAGGACTTGCAGCAATTCATCGGCATGCTGCACCGCAGCGGGCTGGTGATTTCGGAAACGGCGGGGCAAGGCCGGCAGCTGGTCAAACGCCGGGGCGAGAAGAAACGCCGGGAGTGGCTGGGCCGGCTGACCAACGTGTTTGCCCTGCGTTGGCGCGGAGTGGACCCCGAACATTTTCTGAATTGGTTGTATCCCTATGTCCGGTGGATGTTCCATCCGCTGTGCGTGGCCTTGTGCTTGGCGATTGGCCTTGGCGCCTTGTTGCTGATCACCGTCCAGTTCGACGTGTTCCGCTCGCGGCTGCCCACCTTCCACGAGTTCTTCGATCCCCGCTCGCCGGACAAATGGATCTATCTCGCCTTGACGATGGGCGTGGTGAAGATCTTGCACGAATTGGGTCACGGGCTGTCCTGCAAACACTTCGGGGGTGAATGCCACGAGATCGGTTTCATGCTGCTGGTGCTCACGCCTTGTTTGTACTGCAACGTGTCCGACTCGTGGATGCTGCCGAACAAGTGGAAGCGGGCCATGATCGGGGCTGCGGGGATGTACGTCGAGTTTCTGCTGGCCTCCATCGCCACCTTCCTGTGGTGGTTCAGCGACCGCGCAAGCCTGCTGAACAACCTCAGCTTGAATGTGATGTTCATCTGTTCGGTCAGCACGCTGATTTTCAACGGCAATCCGCTGCTGCGGTTCGACGGCTACTACATTTTGATGGACCTGGCCGAGATCCCCAACCTGCGGCAGAAGGCCACCGAGATTCTGAAGCGGTTCATGGTGGGGATCTGTCTCGGCCTGGAACAGCCGGACAATCCGTTCTTGCCGCAGAAGAACCGCTTTCTTTTCGGGACTTACACGATTGCGGCCGTGGTCTACCGTTGGATCGTCGTGTTCTCGATCGTGATGTTTTTGATCAAGGTGTTCGAGCCGATTGGCCTGAAGATCGTCGGTCAGATTGTGGCGGCCACGGGGTTCTTTGGTTTGATCGTTCAGCCCTTGTGGCAGTTGGCCCGCTTCTTCTACCTTCCGGGGAGGATGCACAAGGTGAAAAAGCATCGAGTGATCGCATCGCTCGCGGCGGTCGGAGCGGTGCTGGCCGCCGTCGTGTTTCTTCCACTGCCCCACAGCGTCAAGTGCGAGTTCGAGATCGGACCGCAGGATGCCGCGGCGGTCTACGTCGAGGTGGCGGGACGAGTCGAGGAAATCCTGGTCAAGGAGGGGGATTCGGTCGATGGGCAACAGCCGCTGATGGTCCTCAGCAACCCGGATCTGGAGTTGGCCGTGTTGGATCTCCAGGGGCGGCGGGCCGTCGGCGAGGCGCGTCTGCGTTCCGTCGAGCGGGAACGGTTCAAAGATGATCAATCGGGGCTCCAGATCGGACAACTCCACGAAATGTTGACCACGACGGCGCAGCAACTGGAGGAAAAGCAGCGGGAGCTGTCGCGATTGCGGATCGTTGCGCCGACGGCGGGAGTGATCATCCCGGCCCCGCCGCGGGCCTCCCACGGCGAGGAGGCCGAGGGGCGTCTGCCGATGTGGTCCGGTTCGCCCTTGGACCCGAAGAACCTGGGGGCCACCTATCCGGAAAGCGAATTGATCTGCCGCGTCGGCGATCCCACGAACTTGGAAGCGCTGCTGGTGGTCGATCAAAACGACATCGATCTGGTGGACGCGGCGATGGCCGCCGGCGCCAAGTCTGTGCCCGAAACCAAGCCAGAAGTCAAATTGGAGGTCGATGCGTTCCCCGGACGACTGCTCCGCAGCTACGTCGACCGGGTCGCCCGAGTCGAGTTGAAAGCGATGCCGGCCAGCTTGTCCAGCCAGGCCGGAGGCCGCGTGGAGACCAAGACCGACCGTTCGGGCGTGTCGCGGCCGTTGAGCACCTCGTACCACGCTCGAGTCCCTCTGGACGACCAGGCCGCCCTGAAAGGCTTGCTCTGCACCGGAATGCGAGGGCGGGCGCAGATCTATACCCAATGGCAGTCCTTGGGGGCTCGGCTGTACCGCTACTTGTCAAGGACGTTCCACTTTGAATTGTGATCGTGACGGGTTTCGATGAACCCAGAGTGTTTGTTTCCTTTGCAGTTTCCGTTTATGGAGAGGTAGTATGGCGAAAGAAAACGAAGGTGCGGAAGTCCAGGCCCAGCAGGCGGAACAACCGGCGGCGACTCCGGCTCGCCCGGCTCAGCAGCAGTTGCGAGTCGACGACTCGAACATCGTGGCCCTGTACGCGAATTTCTGCCGCGTCACGGGCACGCCGGAAGAGTTGATTATCGACTTCGGTCTGAATCCCCAGCCGATCGGCATTCCGACGGAGCCGATCAAGGTGGGCCAGCGGATCATTGTCAACTTCTTCACGGCCAAGCGTCTGCTGGCCGCGCTGTCCATGTCCGTGCAACGCCACGAGGCCGTGTTCGGCGTGTTGGAGACCGACATCAACAAGCGGCTCCGCGTGCCCCAGACGACAGGCTGATCCCTCAGCTTTCTCCGGCCGCTCGGCGAATCCCGGCAGACAGCGATACGCAAAGCTGCGTTTGCCCAACTGGAACGGGAAACGCAGCTTTTTTTGCCTCGGCCGGGATGAGCGCGTTCGTGTCCGAGTCCGTGTCCTGCGCGCGATGTGCGGAGAATCACGGGCTCAGACGTACAGAATTCAAAATTGGCGGGGTACACGCTTCGACCTTGGCGACAACCTGACCCCGCCAATTTTGAATTCTGTACGTCTGAGCCCTTTGGTTGCGGCTTGGCTGCTTTACGTTTTCAGCCCCGCGAGGAACTCACGGATCGCTTCGTTGACGGCCTGGGGTTGCTCCAACGGCGACATGTGCCCCGCGCCGGCGACCTCCACAAACCGGGCCTGCGGCAAGAGCCGAGCCATGTCGCGCATTTCGGCCACGGTCGAGAACGCATCCTCCCGGCCGCACACCACCAGGGCAGGCAAGTCCATCTGCGGCAGCCGGGCAGAGACATCCGGACGCGCGGCCATGCCCCGCAGGGCGGCGGCGGCGCCTTGGGGCGGCGCCGCCAGCGTCACGCGCCGCACGGCTGCGACGACTTCCGGCCGCCGCTGCCGCGTCTCGGCGGCGAACAGCTTGTCCAACATCCCCTCCACCAGAAACCCCATCCCCTCTGTCAAGATCCGCCGGGCGTTGGCCATGCGCGCTGTGGCCGCGACCGGGGTGTCGGCCTCCGCCCGCGTGTCGCACAGGATCAAGGCTCGCAGCCGCTCCCGGTGCCGCAGGAAGAACTGCCAGGCGATGTAGCCGCCCATCGACAAGCCGCAAAACACCACGGGCTCCTGGATTTCCCGCGCGTCCAGCAACGCCGCCAGATCATCCGCAAAATCTTCCATCGAGACGGTCTCGCCGCCCGCGTCACTGGCCCCAAAACCGCGCAGGTCGGGCGCCAGGACGTGGGCGTCGCCGGCGAGTGCCTCGAGCTGCGGTTGCCACATCGTGTGGTCCAGTGGGAAACCGTGTACCAGCAGCACCGGCAAACCTGCCCCACTTTCGGCCACATTCAGGTTCACGCCGCGGACTTTCCATTTTCCCTGCATCGGAGTCTCCTGTCGGAAGCAACGAAGGACTCTCTGTGCCCTTTCGCGCTTTTCGTGGCAATACCGTCTGCTATCAGCGCGGGTCATTTGGCCCGCAAGGCATGATCTCGCGAAACGGTGTGAACAGCACGTAATTCAGGTGGCGATACAACGCGTTGGCGTGCAGCAGTTCGGTGTGTGTACCTTCGGCGTGCAGTCGGCCCTGATGGATCAAGAAAATACGTTCCGCCGCGCGGAGCGTCGTCAGGCGCGACGGGACGATGATCAACGTCCGCCCTGCGCGCAACTGCCGCAAAACCGCGTCGATCGTTTGAGCCTCTGCGTCCTCCGCCGGCAACGGCGGCTCCTGCACGATCAGCACCGAAGGGTCGCCGATCGCAGCACGGGCCAGACCGATGCGAAACGCGATGCCGGCCGCAACGCTGGTTCCGCCCGGGCCGACCGCCGTGTGAAAGGAGTCGGGGAAACTCTTGATCGCCTCCAGGACCTGGCAAAGACGCGCCGCGTCGTCGATCTGCTCCTGCGTCAGTCCGGCTCGATGACCGCGGATGTTGTCGGCGATCGTCCCCGTGAACAACATCCCGTCCGCGGCCGCGAAGGCAATTTGCCGCCGCAGCGAACGGATGGTCAGCGAACGCAGGTCGGTTCCATCGACGAGGATGCGGCCCGTGCTGGGATCCTGGTAGCGCAAGAACAAGCCCGCGAGCGTCAGCGGCGTATGGCAGTCGGAAGCCACGATCGCGGTCTGCGATCCGGCGGGAATCGCCAGCGACAAGTCCGTCAACAGCGGTCGTCCTGCGTGGTCGGCGATCCCGACGCCTTCCCAACGGATCCCGCGCGCCACACCGCCGATCTCCAGGGCCCCCGCGATCTGTCCCACGCCCGGCGTCCGATCGAGGTACGCGAAAACCTGTTCCGCCGCTTCGTCCGCTCGCGCCACCATCGGCATCGCGCGCCGCAGGCGGATGACCGGCAGGGCCAGTCGGACCAGGGCCAGGGCCAGCACTCCCAGGCCCGTCGAGGTAGGACGCGGAGAAAGACCGACGACTAACAGCAACAAGGCCGCGCCGAATCCCAACAGCCACAGCAACCAGGGGCGCACCGCGACGAGGGTCGTGGCGCCCTGACGCATGTCGCGCCGATAGCGGTCGAAGGCGGCCCTGAAGGACTCGTCACTGGCAGGGGCGGCAGTCAGCCCCTCGACGATGCGCGCCGTGCGAAACGCATCCAACACGGCTTCCTGACGCATCGCCAACTGGGCGCGGACATTGCGATGGGCAACGTCCGCTCGCGTTTGCAGACGCTGAAACAAACGCCACACAAAAAGCGCCAACAGGATCGTCAACAGCGACAGAAAGAAGTCGATGCAGGCAGCCAGCGCCAGCAGCACCGCAACGACCACGAAACTGCGCGGCACACTGGCCCACCAGGCCGCCAACCCCTCGCGGACGACCTGGCAATTGGCCAACACCTGCTGCTCCGCCTGCCGTCCTTCCCGCTCGAACCAGTCGGGCACGCCCAGACGTCGAACCTGGTCGTAGACGGCGATTTGCAGCCGCCCCACGACGTCCCAGGCGGCCAGTTCCCCCAGGCGAAAGTAGACCAACACCATGAGCGCCTCAGCGGTGGCCAGGACCAGCAGTCCCGCCAGCAGCGCCAGCAGGCAGTACTCGTATCGATCCAGCCAACCCCACGACTCGTCTGGCATCCCCAGCCAGGCGGCGAAGGTCCAACGACCCAGTGGCTGCCCGCCCTCGTGGTAACTATGGACGAGGTCCAGAATCAGACCCACGTCGGCGACCAAGAAAACGGTCACCAGGGCGGAAGCCGAGCCCCATAGATAGATCCACCACGGCCGGCGATTGCCACCGCCAAAACAGGCCGCTCTGCGAAACGACACCCACCGCATCACCACGTCCTCCCGTCAAATGGCCGTGCTGACTCCCGGATGTGCGCACCTGTCCGCCCGCGCAGCAGCCCCCGGAACCCGATCGTTCGCCGCCAGGAATCGCGACTTCGTCTCAGAGTCTCAGAACTCCCTCCTGATTCGATTATGCCAAATCTCGGTCCTCAAACAACACCAAGGCCAACAGCATGGCGATGATGCTGTAAATCGCCCAATAGACAAACGCCCAAAACAGGTAAACGGGAGGAACCGGCACATCCGCCGCGACCGCCGCTTCGATACTGAAATGGTCAAGGTTGGGGAAGACCGTGGCAATCAACTGGCCGAAAAACTGCACGAACACGAACTGCCCCATCGACGACTGCACAATCAAGGGAGTCAGATGCCCGAGGGAGTAGATCGCAAAACAGATCATCAGATTGGCCAGCCACGGCAGACGCGTGGAGATCGCCACACTCAGCGCCGCCAGCACCATCGTCTCCATGAACCCCAGCACGAGGCCCGGCACGGCGCTGAGCATCTCCTGGTGGCACAGTTGCCAAGTCACATCTTGCGTTTGGGATTCGCGCCCGTCGTAGATCGGCTTGTAAGCCACCATGATCAAGAACAATACGCCCAAGAAAACGAACAACACGGCCACCGTCCAGAAGATGCCCAGGAACTTGCCCAGAATGAACGACGGGCGTCCAATGGGTTTCGACAGCACCGTCAGGGCGGTCCGCCCTTCGATCTCTTCGCTGATCGAGCTGCTGGCGGCCCATACGGCCAGAATCACGCTCAGGATCTTGATCAACGTCAATCCCGAGTCCTGCAACATCTTGATGTCTTCGCCGAACGTGTTGTAGGGAATCCATGGGAAGAAAAACACCACCAACACCGCGCCCAGAGCGGCGATGATCAGAAATAGCGGTTGGGCGACCTCGGACTTGTACGTCGCCAGGGCAATGGCCGAAAGCCGCGGCGCGGCAAACCGCTGCAGCAGGTACAGCAGAAAAACGAACACGATAGCCAGCGCCGTGGTGGGAATCGTCAAAACCTCCGGGTTCGGAGGCGAGGTCGAAATGATGCAGGTCAAGTTCGCTGGACGACTGCCCAGATTGCGCACGTAGAACCGGTCGACATCCCGATCCACAAAGGCGTTGACACGCTCTTGGCTGGCAAGCCATTGCTGTTCTTCGCCCGCCAGCAAGTCAATCTCCGCACCCGGTTTGACTTCTGCGAACGGCCGCGTGGCGATCGTCAAATGCTGATCCGAGCGGAACACGATTCGACGGATTTCGTTCTGGCGAAAGAACACGGCAACCTCGTGCGCGACGGGTTCGGAGAACTCGTCCTCGCGATCTTCGGGTTGCGGGACCGTCGCCTCGAGCGTTGTCGTCCCCACCGCCGGCAGACGCCCCATCGAGCGCAGCAACGCCGCCGGTTCCTGGACAAACAACACGCCCACGATGCCGAAAGCTGCCAGGACGAACGCGATAATCATCACGGGCCACAGCGCGCCTTCGCGCACGGCTTGTGGTATCTCGTTGACAGTTCGGCGAGAAATCAGAACCGCCGGCAGTCGGACCACGTTGCTCATCCAGCCTCCCGCCGAGCCCCCCGGTGGCGAATCGGACGTCATCCTCGGCGTCAAGCGGGAGACGACAAAAGCGAGGCCCCACAGCAGCAACAGAAGCGCGATGCCCGCCAGCGTCCCGACGCCAAGCAACCACAGGGGCGTAAGCCAATTGGCAAGTTTGACTGAGACGGCGCCGACAATTCCCCAAGCTGTCATGTGTTCTTCCTATTCCTTACGAGATATATCTTACGTGCTGAACGGGGTTTCGGTTCGCATGAATTCTCGCTGATCGTCCCCGCCCAGGCACGCTCAAAATCGAATTTCAAAACCCGAGAACTCTCCTGTTGATGGCAGTTTGCTCTCCGTGACGTCTCGAATATACCCCCCCATTCTTGTTTCAATTTCTCCCAAAAAAGCACCGATTTCCTGAGGATGGCCCTCCACCACAATCTGGACGCGTCCGTCCCAAAGGTTGCGGACAAAACCCGCCACTTTGTAGCCCTGAGCAATGCGCCGGGCCGTATAGCGAAAGCCCACGCCTTGCACATGGCCGGAGTAGACCAACTCGCGTCGTTGCGGGGAGGACTCGCTCACCAAAGGCCCCTCCAAACCACCTCGGACTCGCGTCCGGCATCCCTTGGCGGACCGAACCCACTGCCGGGTGGATGCCCAGTCAGAGTTCAATGCGTTTCCTTAGCTTACTCCAGCCCTCGCCCGTACGCCAGGGGAGCAACGATTCCCCACTGTTTAAGTTCAAATGAGTTAAGACCTTCGGTGCTGGCCGTCCGTAACGCGGAAAGCACCGACAGGGAGCTTTCGGGCCGGCTTCTTGCTGAGAGACCCTGCGCCCGCAGGGCAGGCACAACGATCTTGACGGCTCCTGAACCTTGCGGTATCGTCCGCCGCCTATGCGTAGCGATTCGTTGTGTCTGTTCCTGACGATTCTCTTGTCCGCCGAGCCGCTCTTGGCGTCCGATGCCTTCGGTACGATGGCTTTCGGCGTCTTGGTCCTTCGCAATGGCGAAATTCTAACGGGGAGCGTCACGAAAGCAGGGGACCGCTATGTCGTTGCCCAGGTGGACGGTGGCGAGTTGCGGATCCCGACGCGAGACGTCGAAATGCACTGTCTCGACCTTGAGGAGGCCTACGTCCGGCAGCGAGAACGGATCTCCGGCAAAGACGCATCAGCCCATTTGCGACTGGCAGACTGGTGCCTTCGGTGTGGATTGCACGCGCACGCCGCCGACGAATTGCTGGCAGCACAGTCGCTGATGCCGAATAATCCGCGAATTGTTGCCCTGGAACGTCGGCTACACTCCGCCGTCCGGGCCGCCCAGTCGCCTGACGCCGATCCCACTGGCGCTCTTCCCCCCGCGCGACGCGACGACACCATCCCCCTTCCGTGCCAACTGCCGGACACTGCCATCGAAGGCTTCGCATCCCGGATCCAGCCCTTACTCCTCAATCGTTGCGGGGCCAGTACCTGTCACGGAGCACGCACCGCGTCCGACTTCCAGCTCATTGGTCCCGGTTGGGGAAAGACGATTACACAGAAATATACGCAGCGGAATCTGGCCGCCGTCATGCAGCAGTTGGATCTGACGCGGCCGGAAGCGAGTCCGTTGTTGACGGTGCCAGCCAAGCCGCACGCCGGTCTTCGCACGCCGGTGTTTGGAGAACGCGAGCAGCCGCAATGGGATCTGCTGAACGCTTGGGTGCGGACAGCGGGGCGGGCGGCAACTCAGCCTGCGTCCGTCGCCAGCAAGTCGGGCCGATTGGCCCAGACCAGTCTCAGTCAGCCAGTTCCACTACCGGTGGTCGGCGAGGACTCCGGCGCGATCGCTCTACTGGAGCCGGCAGGTTCCTCGGTGCGATATAACGGCGACGAATCGTCCGCTACGTTGGATTTTCGCGATCCGTTTGATCCGGAGCGGTTCAATCGTCAGTTTCTCGATGCTCAGGCACCTCAGGGACGCGATTGGCGACGGGGGCGGGAGTAGTGACGGAAGATACCCGAGCGGCGGGGCTCGTCGGAGTCAACGGCGACTCCGTAGTCGAGCAGTTCCAACGTGCTGCGACGAACCAGCTTGCCGGAAGCGTCCAAATCCTTCGAGGTATGCGCCACCACGCCGCCGGGAACATCGAAGCAAACGACCTCCAGCGTGAAGGTGGAGCCTTTTTGCTGCTTCTGCAAAGTCCGTGTGTGCGCCGCGGACTTCAGTTCCGTCAACACCTTCTGCGGCATATCGACCGCGATCACATCGACTACCGTTTGCTCAAGTACCTGCTTGCCGTCGGCATTGGTGGTGACCGTCTCGCGGCGGAGCACAAAGGGCGGGACCGAGTCGGAGTAGTCCAGTCGGCTCACCACGCGCGTGTCGGCACTGGTCAGGGTGGCTTCCAGAGCCGCACAGGTGACGGCCTTGCCGCCCATATCCCATGCCTTTTCTCCGACTTTGCGCAAAACGACTCGCTTGTCTGTGCCGGCGCCATCAAACTCGACGCGGACTTGGCGAGGCTGCGCGACAAACCGCTTCCCGGCAACCTCGACCGTCACCTCCGTTTGCAGCGTGCAACCGCTTCCATCCACGGCCATGAGCGTCGTCTTCGTTTCAGTCGTGCTGGCTGACTTGACGTTTCCTTTTTCGTCCAGTTCTTCCATCCACTTTCGCACCTTGCTCCAGGACCCCGGCTCAAACCGCGCCCAGGCATGGTGCTCGGTCGGGATGACGACGGTCTGCCCCCGAGCGTCTGACCCCAACAGCGCAAGGCCGACGGCCAGAAACTGGCTGATCCACCAGAGATCGCGACGACTTCGTTTCAAACTGACCATCGCGTCAACGAGGTACGTTCAAAAAAGGATGACAGCGGCCTTTGAAAAGCCGCTTGCCTAGGGTATCTATTCTGGCCAACCGGCTATTGTCGCGACTTCGCTTCTCAGCAAGAATGCCGCTAGGGAGGGGAGCCAGGAATTATTGTTGGAAATTCGGTAGGTGCAATCGATAAGATGTGAGTAACCCACAAATTGCGATATATGGACCCAAACCACGAAATTATAGCACAGGGAAAGCATTTGCGACTGGTGCGCGTCGGCCGATGGGAGTTTGCCGAACGCGTCCGGATCAGCGGCGTCGTTTGCATCGTGGCCCTGACCAACGATCAGCGACTGCTGCTTGTCGAACAGCCGCGGGTGCCCGTAGGCTGCCGCGTGATCGAGTTGCCCGCCGGACTCGCAGGAGACACCTCCCAGACCCAAGGCGAACCGCTGGAGGACGCTGCGACGCGGGAGTTGGTGGAAGAAACGGGGTATCGTGCTGCGTCGATGTCACGCGTATTTGCCGGCCCGGTCTCGCCTGGCATGACCAACGAGGAGATCACGTTTTTTCTGGCGAGGAATTGCGAGCCGGCGGAAAGTCGCAGCATCGATATCACCGAGGAAATCACGGTGCGTGCGGTGCCGCTGCCCGCCGTGGAGACATGGCTCGCCAGGCAAGCATCGTCAGGCAAGACAATTGACATCAAGGTATATACAGGGCTGTATATTGCCTGCAAGTTCTCCCAATGAATGTTGCAACTCACTTCCTTTCGCTTTTGCTCGCCGTGACTTCCCAGGCGGTTTGGGCACTGGACCACATCGTCATGGAGCAGGACGGAAAGGCCGTGCAGCTGACCGGCAGAGTCTTGACGGAAGCCCAAAATGGCGGATTGTTGGTCCAGGATCGCGAGGGCGTGCTGTTCGCGGTCCAGCCCGGGCAGTTGGTCAGCCGCACGCGGGACGATACGCCGTTCAGTTTTTGGGCGGCCGAGGAATTGCAGACGCGGCTGTTGGAGCAACTGCCGGCGGGATTCCGCGTCCACACCACGGTTCACTACCTGATTTGCTATAACACATCGCCCGTGTACGCGAAGTGGTGCGGATCGCTGTACGAGCGATTGTTTCAGGCTTTCTACAACTACTGGGAGCGGCGGGGGCTGAAGCTGACGGAACCCGAGCACCCGCTGGTGGCACTGATCTTTGCCGATCGGGCATCCTACGAAGGCTACGCATGTGCCGAACTGGGCGAGGCAGCGACAAGCGTCGTTGGTTTCTACAGCCTTCGCACCAACCGCGTGTCCATGTTCGACTTGACGGGCAGCAAGGGCCTGCAGGGTCCGGTTCGCCGCTTCACGTCCACCGCGCAGATCAACAGCCTGTTGATGCAACCGGACGCCGAGCGCTTGGTCGCCACGATCATCCACGAGGCCACGCACCAGATCGCCTTCAATTGCGGCTTGCACACGCGTTATGCGGACGTCCCGCAGTGGGTCAGTGAGGGGCTGGCGGTTTTTTTCGAGACGCCGGACCTGCGCAGTTCACAAGGCTGGCGTGACATTGGGGGCGTTTCCCCATCTCGGCTGGCCCAATTCCGGCGTTATTTGACGACGAGGCCGGCGGAATCGCTGCAGAGCCTGGTGCAGGATGACAAGCGGTTCCGGCAGGCCGGTACGGCGCTGGACGCCTACGCGGAAGCCTGGGCACTGCAGCACTACCTGATCACCACGCGGCTGAGCGACTACGTCCGCTATTTGCAGAAGCTGTCGGAGAAGCCCGTCATGATCTACGATACGCCTGAGGAAAGGCTGGCCGAGTTTCGGCAAGCGTTTGGCGACGACCTGTCTGCGCTGGATGCGGATTTCTTGAGATACGCCAGCGCGTTGCGCTAGCGACCAAGGTCCGCACACTTGCACGTGGCCAACGCTCCGCGGTATGATAATCGCCTTGGATACTGCTTGATTATCTATCTCCCTCAACAAGGAACACGCCATGACGGAAACGAACAGAAATGGCCTTCATCCCGGCGCCTCTCGCCGCGACTTTCTTAAAGGCTCTGCCGCCGCAGTCGTCGGCGGTTCGTTGACTGCGACTCTGGGGGCTGCCCGGATGGCCCACGCCGCGGCCGACGGCGTTCTGAAAGTCGGCCTGATCGGCTGTGGCGGCCGCGGCAACGGAGCGGCCGTGAACGCCATGAAAGCCGACCCCAATGTCAAATTGACAGCGATGGGCGAAGTGTTTGCCGACCGGCTGACCCAAGCCCGCGGCGTTCTGCAAAAGCAACTGGGCGACAAATACGCGGTGGCCGACGATTGCGCGTTCTCCGGGTTCGACGCCTACAAAGGCGTCATCGACTCCGGCGTGGACGTCGTGCTGCTGGCCGAACCGCCGCATTTCCGGCCGCGTCATCTGCGGTACGCGATCGAGAAGGGCAAGCATGTCTTTTGCGAAAAGCCGGTGGCGGTGGACGGCCCTGGCGTACGGCACGTCCTGGAAACCACCGAGATGGCCAAGCAGAAGAACCTGAACATCGTTTCCGGACTGTGCTGGCGTTACGACTACGCGGTGCGCGAGACGATGAAGCGACTCATGGACGGGGCGATCGGCGACGTCGTCGCCATGCAGATGGACTACCTGACCGGGGTGCTGTGGCACCGCGGCCGCGAACCCGAGTGGAGCGAAATGGAGTACCAGCTGCGCAACTGGTACTACTTCACCTGGCTCTCCGGCGATCACATCGTCGAACAACACATCCATAGCCTGGATAAAGGCTTGTGGTTGATGGGCGACAAGCCGCCCCAGAAATGTGTCGGCTTGGGTGGCCGCCAAGTCCGCACGGATCCGAAATGGGGCCATATCTACGACCACTTCGCGACCTGCTACGAATGGGAAAACGGCGTCAAAATGTACTCCTACACTCGGCAGATGGCAGGCTGCAAGAACACCGTCGACGACTACATCGCGGGCACGAAGGGCCGGGCGGTGGTGCTCAAGAACACGATCCAAGGCCCCGGCGGGGAGTGGAAGTACGACGGGCCCAAGGGCAGCATGTACGACATCGAGCACAAGGAACTGTTCGAGGCCATTCGCGCCGGCAACACCATCAACAACGGCACGTACATGTCCTACAGCACGCTGCTGGCCATTATGGGCCGCATGGCCTGCTACACGGGTCAGGAAATCACCTGGGACATGGCCTTGAACTCCAAGGAGGATCTGTCGCCCGACAAGTACGAGTGGGGCGACGTGAAGGTCCCGGAAGTCGCCATGCCCGGAATCACGAAGTTTGCCTAGTTCGACTGCCTGACTTCATTCCAGTGAAAGGGGGATTCCGATGAGTGCGAGGAGCAACTCGCACCCCTCCTGGCCGGCTGTCTCCAAGACGACCGTCCATTGTTACGACTTCTGGGACCGAGTGTTTCGGCGAGCCGGCGTGCTCGACTATACGGAAGGCTTCTACCAGGGGGATGCCACCCTGTCGTACGAGCAAGCCCAGCAGAATCAGATCCGTCATTTGTTGGATCAAGTCGGCTGCCGGCGCGATTCGCGGATCCTGGAGATCGGCTGCGGGAACGGTACGTTGTTGGAGGAGGTGCGCCGCCGCGGCGCCGCAGGGGTGGGAGTGACGATTTCGCCGCAACAGGTCCAGTACTGCCGGGACCGGGGCCTGGACGTTCACCTGTTGGACTACAGGGACATCGGCGAGGACTGGCGGGGCCGGTTCGATGCGGTCGTCGCGAACGGTTCGATCGAGCATTTTGTCCAACCGGTGGATGCCCTGGAGGGCCGGGCGGATGCGATCTACGCCAGGTTTTTCGAGATTGCTCACCGCTGTATCGATCCGCATTCCGACTCTCGCAGAGTGATCAACACGACGATCCATTTCGACCGCGTCCAAATCCAACCCCAGGATGCGATGCGGAACCCCTGGTCCCTCCCCTGGTTCTCCGACCAATTCCACTTCGCCCTGCTCGTGCGCGGTTTTGGCGGATACTACCCAGCCCTGGGACAATTCGAACGTTGCGCGCACCCGTGGTTCAAGTTGATCGACCAGCGGGACGCCACGTACGACTGCTACTTGACTTCCGAAGCATGGCTGCGGCATGGCAAACGGTCGCTGCTCAGCCCGAAGCAATGGGCTCGATTCCTGCCGTTTCTGGTGCGGCACCCGCGGCAGGCGGCCAGCATGCTGTTCCTGCTGTACGTGTCCCAGTCCTGGAACTGGCAGTTCCGAGTGCAACGGACGGAGAAACCTCCCATGAAGCACCTTTGGCAGACTTGGGGTTTTCAAGAGCTTTGAAGCGGCATGCGGCCGCAACCATAGTGGGTTGGGACTCCGTCGCGACTGGTTCGGGACGGAGTCCCAACCTACGAAGATTCCGAAAGACACAAGGAGAACCACGATGACCGACACGAATTCACGACGCTCGTTTCTGCAGGCCATAGGTTTTGGGGCTGCCGCCCTGACGCTCCAAGGGTCCATCCCAGCTGCGGAGCAACCGATTCAGGGCTTCGAGGCGGCCCCGGCCGATCCGAACGTTTCCCAGGGCTGGAAGCCCGTCTCGGACCGCAAGATTCGCGTGGGCATTGTCGGCTACGGCGTCTGCCGTTTCGGCGCCGCTTTTAGTTTTCAAGACCACCCCAACGTGGAAATCGTAGCCGTCAGCGATCTGTTCCCCGACCGCTGTGCGGGCCTGGCCCAGGCCTGCCGCTGCGAGAAAACATATCCCACGCTGGAGGAACTGGTCAAGGACGACAAGATCGAGGCCGTGTTCGTGGCCACGGACGCCCCCAGCCACGCGCGGCACTGCATCGAAGTGCTGAAGCACGGCAAACACGTGGCCAGCGCGGTGCCGGCCTGTTTCGGTTCGCTGGAGGATGCCGAGGCCCTGCTTGAAGCCGTCCGGAAGAGCGGCTTGAAGTACATGTTGTTTGAAACGTCGTATTTCCACGCAGACCTGTACGCGATGCGGCAGATCTACCAGGCCGGCGGACTGGGCAAGTTGGTGTACTCCGAGGGCGAGTATTACCACTATACGGCCGATCCGATCCCGTCGTACAAGGAATGGCGCGTCGGACTTCCGCCGCAATGGTATCCCACGCACTCAAATGCCTACTACGTGGGCGTGACAGCGGGCAGCTTCACCGAGGTCTCGTGCCTGGGAATCCCCAGCCTGACGACGTGGTTGCAGCCGGAGAACAACCGCTACAAGAACCCGTTTGGCACGGAGATCGCGCTGTTGCGCACCAGCGAAGGCGGCATGTCGCGCATGGCTGTCAGCTGGGACACGCCCGGCTACAGCGGTGAAATGGGGCGCATCCGAGGCCAACGCGGCACGTTCTACGGGCGCTATGAAGGGCTGGAGACAAACCTGCCTGCGATTGATCGGCCCCCGCTGCCGCCCAGCGTACAAGCCGGCGGCCACGGCGGCTCGCACGGGTATCTGATGGACGAATTCATCACGGCCATCCTCCAGGACCGCAAACCGCTGGTGGATATCGCCCAGGCGCTGAATATGACCGTGGCCGGAATCATCGCCCACCAGTCGGCCCTGAAGAGCGGCGAACTTCTGAAGATCCCGCAGTATCAACTGTAGCCGTTGATCGCACGCTTGCACAACCCCGGCGATTGGACCGTGACTGCGTAAACGACGCGCCTGGGAGGCTGTCCAAGATTGCTCTCCCAGGCGAGTCGAGGATTTGGCATACTGGGGTTGCCGGGGGGCGTTGGAGCAGGTTGAATAAGGCTTCTGCTCGTAATACGTCAGGCTAAGCGTGAACCACATTCAATGGTCGGCCGGCGAGGTCAGCAATTCGCGCTGTAGCAGAACCTGCGCCTGCTTCCACTTCCTCTCCGCCCCGAGTGTTTCGATCTCGCTCATCGGCTCAACTCCCCATCAAATGCTCCAGCACCAGCATCTCCAGCGCCTCGTAATCGCGGGCGGCGATGCAGTCCTTGGCGATGTCGTTGGGGAACGTGCGGACCTTTTCCAGCAACCGCAGGAATACGGCCCGGCTGTTGGCCAGGTGTTTCGTGGCCACGTCGGCTTTCTGCGTCCGCATGGCTTTGACGTCCAGCCCCACAAAGCGGCCGGTGGACGGGTAGTCGGCCAGTTCCAGCACCCGCACCTGGTTGAACGCCGCGCGGAGGTTCGCCGCGCCGAACGACTTGTCCTGGTCGTACTTCAAACCGTTCTGGTCGTTCAGGTGGACACTGAACAATTTGCCCATCGACAGGGCGAACGCCATCTCGTCCGACGGGTCCAAACCGGCCAGCAGGGCGTGCGCCGTTTCGATCAACCCGCCCACCCGTTTCGGATCGACGGTTTGCTGAGCCATCGCCAGCGCGTGGCCGATCGTGGGCAGGTACGCCAGGTCGGTCGGTTCGTTCGGTTTGGGCTCGATCGCGATCTCGATCTTGTCGTCGTATTCCAGCATCGCGTTGATGGACTCCAGCAACCAGCGGTAAGCCTCGATGGCGTTCTTCGACTCGCGGATGTAAGTGCCTTCGCGCGCCAGCCAGAGGACGATCAGCTTGGTACCCAGGCCGTTGGCGATATCGATGCACCGCTTGGCCCGCTCGTTGGCCCATTTGCGGCAAGCCGGATCGTTGGCGGTGAATCCGCCGTCGATGCCCTGCGGGTTCTCCCACAGCCGCGGGGCGACGAATTCGGCCACCAGGCCCTCGGCCGCAATCATCTTCTTCATGGCCGCCGCTTCCTTGCGGATCTTGGCCGGAGTCAGCTTCTCCATGTCCGGTACGGCATCGTCGTCATGGAATTGCACGGCGTCGAAGCCGAGTTTCTTATACATTTTCAGCTTGCGTGCGAACGGAATCGACGGACGCACCGTCGGCCCAAAGGGATCCGCGCCCTCGTGAATGTTCCAAGGGCCAAACGAAAAACGATAGTCACCTGCCATGGTCCTTCTCCTGTGCTCAGTTGTTCAAGTTGGTTCAGATCTAGTTCTAGTCCACGCCCTCCAGCCCGGCCAGCCGCGCCGTGTCCGCGAAACCTCTCAGCCCCGCCGTCGCGCCGTAGCCGGTCACGCAGCAGGCGCCGGTCGCCGCCGCCAGCCGTCCGGCCTGCTCGACGGTCATGCCGCGCAGCAAGCCCGTCAGCAAGCCGGCATAGTAGGCGTCGCCCGCGCCGGTCGTATCCACCACCGGCCCCGGCGGCGACACGACGGGAATCTCGATGTACTGTCCGGCGGCCGGGCTGAGCAACGCGCCCTCGCTGCCGAGTTTGACGCCCAGCAGGCCCGGCGCGCCGTACGCGCGAAACGCATCGATGATCCGCCGCGGTTCCGTTTCGCCCGTCTGATGCTCGGCCTCGGCTCGGCTCGGCACGTAGACGTCCAGGTGCGGCAAGATCCGGTCCAGCGGCTGCATCGTGCCGCCGCTGCCGGCCGCATCCAAAGCCGTCTGGCAGCCCGCCTCGCGGATGGCCTGCAGGATCTCCGGCAAGTCCGGCTCCAGCCGCGGCATCAGGGAATAGTAGCCGATCAAGGTCAAGCGGCTCTGGGCGAACACGTCCAAGTGCTTCAGGAAGTGGGCCTTGTCCATCAGCCGCGGCGCGCCCACGCAGTGCGCGAAACTCCGCTCGCCGCTGGGGTCGATCAGCACCGCCGTCGTGCTGGTCGCGCCCGCCGGATGCGGCAGCAGCCAGCGCGTGTCCACGCCTTCCTGTTCCAGATTCCGGCGGATCACCGAAGCCCAGTCATCGCGGCCCGTATAGCTGAACGCGGAAACCTTGAGGCCCAGCCGCGCCATGGCGATGCCCGAGTTGGAGACGATCCCGCCCGTGGTGACCTCGATCGGTTGGACCTCCAGCAGCTTGCCGCCGCCGATCGGCGCCTCCAACGGCACCGGCCGGACGAGAATGTCCACCACGCAGGAACCGCACAACACGCAGTCGAAGCTCTTGTTTGTGTTCATGCTGAAAAGTGTAGCAAACGCGGCCCTTGTGCAACACCGGGGCACAGCGATTCGAACCCAGAAAACCGGCCTGTTGAACGGCATTGGAGGAGCCTTTCCAGCCCCCGCCCAAACCCGACTTCAGCAAGATGACACCGGCCCAGAAGGTCCCGTGGAACATCGAACGCGGGAAACGGATCGCTGGCTAAGCACCAGAGAATCAAAAGTGATCGCATTGTCGCCTTTCGCTACGAGGCTGTGAAAAAACCGTAGACGGCTGTGCTTGCGCACAATACTCGATGGAAAAATGGCAGTTCTTGAGCAAGATC
>CAZAQY010000065.1:0-34526 GCA_964486845.1 uncultured Pirellulaceae bacterium | reverse complement strand
GCCCGGTTACCCGTACTTTGCAGACGACTTGCGCCAGATACAGTCCAGTGTCAGGAAACTGCTCGACCTTGGGGCGACCAAGTTGCTTGTGGGCCACGGCGGGCCGGTTGATGCGGGTCGGGTCGGGGAGTGGTTGGGACGAGTGGGCGGCGCATGAGGCTGTTCAGCCGCCACCGTACTGCTCCACTATCGCTACGACGGTGCGGGGCCGATGAAAGGAGAGCGGCGGCAGTGAATGACGCAGATTCCATGACCCGCCATGCCATCCGAAAGGGTCGCCGCCTCGAATATCTGACCCTGGCCTGGAATCTCGGAGAGGCGGCTGTCGCCATTGGGGCAGGCGTGTTCGCAGGCAGCACTGCCCTGCTGGGTTTTGGCATCGACTCCTTGATCGAGTCCCTTTCTGGTTCGGTGTTGCTCTGGAGGCTGCGCCACGGGGAGAAGGGAGAGCGGCGTGAGAAGACGGCCCGCAAGCTGGTCGGCATCAGCCTCTTGATTCTGGCGGCCTACGTTGCCTACGAAGCTGTCGAATCGCTGGTCCAGCGGGAGCCGCCAGCGGCAAGCTATGTGGGAATCGGGCTTGCAATCCTGTCCGTGATCGCCATGCCCCTACTGGCTCGGGCGAAAAGAAAGGTGGCGGCCAGCCTGGACAGTCGTGCCATGCACGCCGACTCACGACAGACGGACATCTGCGGCTATCTGTCGGCGATCTTGCTGATCGGCCTGGGAGCCAACGCCCTGCTCGGTTGGTGGTGGGCCGATCCGGTGGCCGGGCTTGCCATGGTGCCGATCATCGGGAAGGAAGGCATCGAGGCCCTTCGAGGAGAAACGTGCGGTTGCCACGAGGCGTGCTGCGATGCTGAGAGCGACGGCACCTGACATGGCCGTTACCGGTTTGCCTGTCGCCGGTCCCTCGTCGCCAACTGGACCACCTCCATCACCGGCGAACAGCCGAGCAAGCCGCCGTGAAGGCGTTCCAGTGGACCTGCGACAAGCAGGCGGAAATCCAGGCCGAGTCGCCGCTGGATCACACGCTGGAGGCCGAGGAGCGTGGCTGGCAATTGTGGGACGAGATCGCCGTCAGCGAACGGGGCTTCGGACGTTGGGACGGCGACGTGTTCAACACCCTGGACATCGTGGAATCGTGGCTGCGGTGTCCGTTGCCGGTCATCTAGGACCGGCAAATCATCTCATCTTGGAACACGCCTGCCGGAACCGGCAGGCGTGTTTTCTTTTCTGGCGTTCCGTCGTGGATACCCGACACTTCGTCCACATGGTCCACTTCTATTATCTACTCAAAACCGGGTCAATCCACGCAGCAAACGCTTTCCAGGTTGAACCTGCGCAGTCGGCGTGAAGCTCTACTCTTTCTACGCCATGGACATCCACCTGAAACGACTCCGAATTCCCCAATCGACGCATCGGGCGTGACTTCCATAGCAGCCTTCCATCGCCGATGATCCGAAACGTCAACGAGCCTTTGGGTTGGTCATCACCGGCCTTGGCGATTCCTGCCTTGCCTTGGAGAGTAGCGAAAGACTTTGCAAGCTTGTAGGAGACGTGTGAAAATGAGTCCTTGCTTCCGGGAGGATAAACATTCAATCCTTTCGACACCCGGCCATCAGGCATGTCAAAGGGTACGTGAATGCGTGACAGCCCTTCCTTGAACGTGGCCTGCGCTGAAGTCGGGGCGAAGACCTTTACACGAATCTCCAAAGGTTCCAAATCGGCGAGGTATACGAGGCTAGGTCGGGCAAGACGGGAACTACCATTGCTCCGGTACTGTGTCGCAGACGGGGTTGGATGGGCGAGTTGCATCCTCTTCTCCACTTTATCCTTCACCAGCCCCGTCAGCCCAGGCAGCGCCTTTCTGTACCAGTACGCAGCCCGTCCTTGAAGTTGCTTTTGAGCCACGCCTTCACTCGCCGAAGCCAAGTCCCACCAGCCGTCGCCCAACGCAACCTGCCCCTCGGCGTCCGGCACTCCCTTCAGTTCCTTGACCGCCAACGCCTTCAACTTTTCATCGGTGCCCAAGGCCAAGTACGAGATGCCCTTGTCCCAATCACCCTTGACCAGACACAGGTACTTGCCGACCGTCAGGTTCGCTTCCGGATCGACAGGTGCCTGATCCAGAATCGCCGCCGCCTTCCGCATCGACTCATAGGCCGTGGCAAGATCCCCGGTCTCCCGAAGCCGAGCGAGAATCGGCTGGATCATTTGGGACTTGGGTGCCAGACGAGCCTCGGCCAAGCCCAGTTCTCCGACTTGGGTGGCGAGATCGTATCTGTCCGCCGCAATGGCCCCTTCCATCACGGCCAGTGCCAGATTGGCAATGGAGCCGTGCTCGGCTGGCACCCGAGCCCTCTTCGAGGCGGCTATCAGCGCCTCCGCCTTCAGTTCCAATGGATTGACCTCAAAAGTCTGGGCCAGTGCATCAATGGCTGCAAACGCCGTGTCGGCGTTTGCAGCCAGGATGGCCATGTCCTTCGCCACGTTCAGCAGGGCGTACAGGGCATTGGGATCATTCCGGGTTTCACCGGCTTTGTGCAACAGCTTCTTGGCCAGCGCCACCTTCTGGTCCGCAGTCTTGGCCTTGGCGTAGTCGTCGCCGTAGACTTCTTTGACGAGCTTGGTCGCCTGGGCTTGAGCGGCGGCATCCGGGACCGGCTTCTTCGCCGGTGCTGTGTCCTGGGCGAGCGCAGATGCAGCGAGCAGGGCGGGGACAACAATCAACACGATTTGGGGGAAGCGGTGGTTCAGCATTTTCGGACTCCCTGCAATTCGACGAAGCAGACCATGTGTGCGACTGCCCAACTGCGGCCAATTCGACCGGCCATAACGCCGATCATTTTTCCTTGGCCTCCAGGATCTCGCAGTCCGGGTAGCGTTTCCGCAGTTTGTACTTGGCGGCTTCGATGTCTTTAGCCTCGATCACGATGTTGCCGACGATGCCACCGCTCTTCGTCTTGATCTTGAACACGAACTTGCGGTTGGCTGCGTGAACGAGGCTCGGCACGGCGGCCAGGGCAACTGCCGTCACGGAACCGGTTACGAATTGTCGTCGTTGCATGGTGGTGCTTCCGGCTTCGTTCGTTAATTGGACTCGGACTCTCACTCCCATTCACACACGTAGCCAGCGAGTTTCTCTACCTTTTCAGGCGCAAGGCTGCTTTCCGGTCTGCACTCGAAAGCGCCATTACCAAAAACCGACACGTAGAAATACTTTTTTTCAAGGGGATATACCTGGAACTGAACTCGCCCGGACGGAATGACTTGGCCGTTGAGCCAACGCCATTGGCCATCATCGTGTCGGCAGCCGCCCACCCATGCGACCACACCCTGCCTGACTTTGTTCACGATCTCCAGTTCTTCATCCGTTTCCAAGCAGACCAAGTGCCCACCAAGTTTTTCGCACGCCTCCTTCGCTTCTTTCCAAGAGATGCTTGAGGCCTGGACGAACCGGTACTTGTGCCCCTTGAACTCGACGGCTTCTGGCGGAATCTGCTGGTCGTTCTTTGTGATTTCGCAATCGGGAAGGGCCGTGTGCAGTGTACGCAGCCCCTCAGCGGTTACCTGTGTGTCGGACAGATCCAACTTCTTCAGCTTCGCAAGAACCTTGAGGTGTTCCAAACCTGCGTCGGTGACTCCGGTGTTCATCAATT
Organism: uncultured Pirellulaceae bacterium; assembly: GCA_964486845.1. GTDB lineage: Bacteria > Planctomycetota > Planctomycetia > Pirellulales > Pirellulaceae > Anammoximicrobium. The sequence continues at coordinate 30,864 of CAZAQY010000065.1, read as the reverse complement.
TCAGTTCATCCAGTCTTGGAAACATTTTCAGATGGACCAGCCCCGCATCTGTGATCTTCGTGTTGTGAAGCGAGATGGACGAGAGATTGGAAAGCGGGGTAATGCACTCCAGCCCCTCGTCGGTTAGGTTGGTCAGTCCCAATTCTAACCCTTCGAGATGGGTTAGTTTTGTCAGGTGTCGAAGCCCTGCATTTGAGAAACCACGATTCGAGCCAATGTTCAGGTGAGCCAAGCGAGTGAACCTGCCGACTTGCTCTAGTCCCTCGTCGTTAAGCGCCGTTCCCCAAAGGTTGATTAGCCACAGAACGCCCGGCTGCCGTAAGTACTTGAGCCCCGTCCCTGTAACCGCCGTGCTGCCAAAGTGCGCTTGTCTTAGTCCGAAACACGGCTCCAAACGGGCCAATTGTTCGTCTGAGAATTTTGCATTATTCTGGAGATAGACATCTTCGACGACAATCGGCCCATCTGGTAGTTCTGCTGCGGAAGCGATTACTTTCGGACCAGCGGCCTGCCGGATTGTGAGTGATCCTCCTGACGCCAGAATCCACTTGGCCGCCGCCCGTTGGGGATCGGGCTGGCCCGGCGTCGGAGTCACGTTTTCGCTGGAAGGCTTGGATCGTTGAGCATCGGGCCGATCCGGCATCGGGCTCGTGTTCTCGCTGAGAGCCTTACTCACCGGGAGCGGCTGGAGCCGAATGCGTACTTGCGTCCGCTCCCCAGACAAAACGACAACCTCCCGGTGCTCCGCAAATCCGCTCCTGGTGACCCTGATGGTGTATTCGCCGTCTCTCAGACGCACTTCGACGGGGCCTCCGTCCGCCTTGCTCATCAGGCTGATTTTGTTGGCCCCATCAATGTCGATCTGCGCATTCGGCTGCTCGATCTCCAACACTAGCGTCCCGTGAGGCGTCTCGATCTTGAGCAGAATTCCAACCAGCCAGCCGACCAGGGCCAGGGCGCAGACAGTTGCCGCCCCAACGAGCCACCGGTTCGTCTTGCGACCAGGACGGCCTGCCCGGTCGATGGCCTCGACCGGGCAGGCTTTCAACGCCTGGATCACTGCGTCCATAGACCGGTAGCGATCTTCGGGCCGCTTGGCGACCATCCTCTGGTACACTTGATCCAGTTTGGCAGAGACTTCGGGTCGAGACTCACGCAGCGATGGAACCGGTTTGTCCCGATGGGCGAGCAGCCGAGCGACTGGCGTTTCACCATCGTAGACCAGCTTGCCTGTCAGCAGAAAATACAAGGTGCAGCCGAGGCTGTAAATGTCGGCCCGGTGGTCGGTGCGGCTGGAGTCGAACGACTGCTCAGGGGCCATGTAGTCCATCGTTCCAATGATCGCACCAGCATCGGTAAGCGACTCCGGTTTTTCAGCGGAGACGGTCTCTTGTGGTCGCAGGGTGGCAACGCCGAGGTCCAGAATCTTCACGGTGCCGTTGGCATCCAAGATCAAGTTGGACGGCTTGATGTCTCGATGTACAACGCCCGACTGATGGGCGTAGGCGAGGCCCTGTGCGACCTGGACGGCAATATCCACGGCCTGCTCAATCGGCAACGGACCACTCCGCCGCACAAGGCCGTTCAGAACCTGCCCTTCGATCAATTCCATCGCCAGGAAGTGAACGCCTTTGGCCTGTCCGGCATCGTAGGCGGTGGCGATGTTCGGATGCGACAGGCGGGCGATCACTTGAATCTCCCGCTGAAAGCGGCGGACGGTCTGCTTGGAGGTCGTAATCGACGGCGGCAGGGTCTTGACGGCGACACGCCGGTGCATCGTGCGGTGAATCGCCCGGTAGACTTGGCCCATGCCGCCACTGCCCAGGTGATCCAGGATGATGTACTCGCCCAGGACAAGGTGGCTGATTTCGCCTCGGCAGAGGCACATCGCCTGATACGGCGTGAGCTTCTTGCGCTCGATGAGTTGACGAGCCAAATCCTGCCCCGTGAGCCCATCCCCCTGATCCAAGTCGCCGTCCGGGCGCAGGCCGCTTGCCCGAAGCCGGTCGATGAACTCCGCTATGCCTACTGGCGCAAGGTCGAGATCTCGGGGGTCACCCGTATCGTCCGCAGCGATCCCGTTGGTTGGGACTGCCGCTTCCCGCACTGAAACTTCGAGCCAATCGCTGGCCTTCAAGGTGGCGATCCAATCCCGCAACGGCTCGGCAAGCTCGGGGCAGTCGGCGCACAACGCCTCGATGCTCGGTTCCTGACCGGCCTGCCGCAGGTCTTCCCAGCGGTCGATGAGCGCCCGGAGTTGTTCGTCGTCACGCATCATGTTGCTCACTCGGGCAACGGTTCGCCTCGCCTTGATTTGCTCAGTCGATAGCGGGCATCCTGCCAGCGGCGTCGAAGGCTTCGCTCGGACATGCCCAGCAATTGAGCGGCTTCCCGCTGGGGGAGCCCCTCGTACCAAAGCAAGCTGAACACTTCTCGCTCTTCGTCCGGCAGGGCCTCCACCTGCTCATGAAACTCGGTCCATTCCATGAGGTCCACCGGCTCGTCGCTGCCGTCTGCCATGTCAGGGTGACCTTGGCGGTTGCCCTGGTCGTCGCCTGCCGTGTCGTAGTTGGCCCCCAAGCCCTCCGGGCCGTAGTACCGGCGTGACATGTCGATCAGCACCCGCCGAATCTGCGTGGCAGCCAAATTGTAAAAGTGCCGAGGCGACCCTGGCTGGACCGTTTTCAGGCTGCCGTGAAGGCGTGTCAGGGCCTCGGTGAACACGTCATCCGTCTCCTCCCACCGGCGAACCGCAGGGAACCCCCGCAACATCTTCCGAGCCAGCAGCCGCAACCGGTCGCAGGCATGCTCGATCAGCCGGGTACGAGCCTGCTCGTCCCCGGCCTGCACAAGGTCTAGCCAGTTCTGGAGTTGCGCCGTGTGGCTGGTTGTCTCTGGCATGGTCGGCATCTACAGGGTCCGTGTACGTCACACGGGTTCCCATTCTAATGCCGGGACCATGCCCGCACAACTCTTGACCCACGGTCGCACCTTCGCCTGAGAGCGAAAACGTCGCTCCCTACTTGGATTGCGAAAGCCCTGCCGAAAATAGGCCAGCTTTTCCAGCCAAGAACCAACTTTCGCATTTTCCTGGCCGTTGTCGCCGCCCATCTACGCATAGCCAAGTGGAGGGCATTCCCTCTGGAAGCCCTGCGACAGCAGGTTGGGGGTTAGCCGTAGGCGGCCCCCAGCCTGCGCTTCATCAACACACCGGGCACCACGATGGACAACCGCCAACCATGCCGCCGCCTGCCTCCGCACACCCGTCCAAATCGACGGCCCCGGAGTGCCCAGTCCCCGTCAGCCCGCTTGATTGATCTCGCCGTTGCGGCAGTTTACAATTCCACCTGGATTCCCATATCGGGAAAAGCGTTACAGGCGAACTGCCGATCAACACCCGGAGGTCCATCGAACCGAAACAGACGCACAAACGAACAAAACGAACTGACGAGCAAATTGCTTGACCGTCACCGTCTCTGGAAACCTGCGACATTTCTAGTGGAAGTCGGTGCTGCGGAAGCGCTCCCGATATGGGGAGCCGCTGGACGCTGCAACTTCCACGGCCTGTCGCAGGGCCTCCAGAGGAGCAGCACTTCGGCGTGCTCCCTTTTTTCGTTTCTTGCCCCTGATAAGCGAATCGCCTCACCATGATTACGTTCCTGCACTGGCTGGCGTTCCTCGCCTTGGCGGTCGCATTCCTGGCGGCGGCGGTCTCGAACTGCGCACGCCTCGCCAGCGTGTTCCTGGCTGACACTGCCACGTACCCCACGTTTCTCACCAAGTACAGCCGAGGCATACAAGCGATGTTTTGGGGCGGTACGGCTGGAACGCTCGCCTGCCTTGTAGCTCCCGTGCCCCTCGCTCAGTTCTGGTACATGCCGATCCTGCTCGACCCCGGCTGCGGGCCGTTGCTCGTCATCATGGGCGTGGCCTTTGTGGCAGGCTATCCCGCCGCCTTCCGCAGGCGACAGGCTGAATCGAAGGAAAAGAGGAAGAACGCCGTCGATTCGGGAGAAAACGACTGATGAACGACTATCCAGAACTCAACATGTTTGTCCAGGCGAGGCGGCTCCTCGTGCTCGACAACGATATTGTCGGCGACCTGATGGTCATCGTATCTCCCTTCGACGAAAGGAGAACGGAGGAACAGAACGTGGACGCCGTGAGAGCCACGTATCTCCACGTCCCTGGCGACCAGACCTCTTGCTGCTTGGCCTGCGGAGAGGCTGATGGGAAGGGCTTCGGCATTGTTGTTTTTCGCCCTACGAGACGGAAAAACAGCGTTCAGTTGACCGAGGCGTACTGCCTGGGCATCGCCGCATGCACCGGTCAGCCCGGCTACGTTAAATGGGACTGCAATGACGCAGCGTACTTCATTCCTCTCAACGGCCCCAAGACCAAGTTGGAACCCTGGAACAAGACGCTGGCCCGGCTGGAGGAATGGTGCCAGTACCTCAAGCCCGAATTCAAAATCCAGGGCGAGTGGAATCGCCAAGCGAGCTATATCCGCATGCGGCACGCAAAGTTGAAAACGCAATCGAGGCAATAACCACAGTAACTTGGAGAGCACTTCATGTGGCTTTTCACCAAGCATGGATTTGTTGATTTGGTCCAGCATCCGCATCCTGACCATCCAGACGAACTGCTGGTCCGAACGCAGGTTGAAGACGACATGGCCGCATTCGTAAAGCTGCTCGACGAGGCAGGCGGCGTTGCCCATGCCGTCCGCCCCACCGTCGATGGCGACTATCGGTTTGTCGCAAACGCTGCCAAGACCACGGTAGCGCAAGTCGTCGCTCGCCTTGTTGCCGGGATCGACTACGGCAAGTTCAAGCAGGCCGTTCATTTTGACCTGGGCCGGGACAACACCTATGTCGTCATGCTCGGCCCGCACGATCTCCAGGTGGCAAAGTTACCGAAAGATGATAAGGCCACGGGCCAATGACGTGGCCAACCACAAAGACCAGCCACCCACGGCGACTGTCGCCCGTGGGCGACCTTCTCAACAACCGCTTCACATTTCCTGACAGGAGGAGACCTAACATGTGCCATCGCTTCTTTGTCGCCCTTGCCTTCGTACTCGGCACAGCCAGCGCTTCCCTGGCTGCCGAAAGCCAACCTTCGGACCTGGCAAAAGTGATCGCCGAAGGCATGGGCACAACCGCTGATGAGGCCCTCAAGGACGCCTTCCGCAATGCGGTGCGTCAAGTCGTGGGAGCCGTCGTGGACGCCGACACATCGATTCAGAACGACGAGGTGATCGAAGACAAGGTGCTCACCTACAGCGGTGGCTTCGTCAAGACGTACCAAGAGGTGGCAGGATCGAAGAAGCTACAGAGTGGCCTACATCGTGTCAAGATTACGGCCCAAGTGGAACGTCGTAGCGTAATCGCCCGCCTCAAAGCCGCCAACGTCACGGTGAAGCAAGTCGATGGAGCGAGCATGTTCGCTGAGGTCACGACCCAACTTGATGCCGAGAAAGACCTCGTGCAGCTGCTCGGGAAGGCGTTCGAGGGTTTTCCGCAGAACTGCCTCACCGCAAGCGTCATCGGCAAGCCCGAACTGGTGAAGAAAGACGCCACCCAAGCCACTGTCCGCATCCAGGTTCAAGTCGAACCCGACCTGAAAGCGTACAAAACCTTTGCCGACCGATTGCAGCCAATCCTCGACAAAGTGGCAGCGGATAAAGGGGAGTTCACGGCGACGTTCCGAAGCGTCACGCCGCAGTTCCACGACGAACTCCAGTACACGTACTTCACCATCAGCGATCATGATACCAGTTGGTATAACTGGATGCCCAAATCCTTCCGAAAAGAGAACGATTGGGCAACCTTGGCGCTGGCCAGTCACCGAACCAAAGCCGGTGATCGAATTGAGTACGGCTACTACCTGTTGGACAAGAGCGTCCAGCCTGTATTAGACGCCATCTCGTGGCGCTGCGGGAAAGGAAAACTATCCTTAGTAGATCCTGCCGACGAAATCGTCGCCGTGGATCGCTTTGAGTTGTCGCAAAAGGCGTACAGCGGAGACTTCTTGGGATCACTCATAAGCGGGGGCCAGATCAATGGATGGAGCACCACGGGAATGAGTTGGAACATGGGCGGTCTCGGATACCGTCAGCATTTCGACTTCGCAAAAGTCAAGATGATCTTCCTGGTGTCCCCCGTCTTCTTCCGCCTTGAACGTGAGCAGATTCCCGCCTTGGCTATCACCCGCAGCATCGTCCTTAGCCTCGACGAACTGAAGTCTGTTCACAATGCCAGGTGCGAGATCAGCTTCGAGCAAATCGACCCAGACAAAAGATGACGGCTGACCCTTTGCGCTGTGCAGAGGGTTTCGGTGGTGTTTGATGTTTTCGTTCTGCAACAAAGGGAGAAAGCTATGTTCCGACCGATGTGTGTCGCAGTTGCCGTTCTGTTCCTCACAACAGCAGGTCCCGTGTGGGCCGCCGAAGACGAGGGCGAAAAGGCTTCGCCCGAAAAGCCCTCTGTCGAGGAAGCCATGCGCAACATTGCCAGGCTCGGCCCCGGCGTGCATGCGATCAAGACTGACAAGAAAGGACGCATTCTCTCCTGCATGGTTGTGGGTCAGGCCCGGATCAGCACGGTTCTGGGCAAGTCCAAGGGAATCGAGATGGCACGAGACAGGGCAAACTTGGCAACGTCAGCCGAGTTTGTGAAGTGGCTCAAGGAAGAAGTCAGCGTCCACCAAGCGAACGAGGAAGAGGCCGTTCTGTTTATTGAGGGCAGCGAGGAGAACGATGAAGACGCCCTCAAAGAGTCCGGGAAGTCTGTGGAGAAGAGTTCCACAAAGATGGAGTCTGTCGCCAAGGGATTGGTGCGTGGGCTGCAAGTGCTGCACAAGGAAGTCGATGGCGAGGGCAAGACGTACACAGTTGTCAAAGGCTGGAAGGCGGATACTTCCCAAGGCGTAAAGAAAGTGGCCGCTGATCTTGCTGCCGACGAGCCGCCGTCTAAGGCGAAGTCAGGTTCGAGGTCAGGTAGAGCAGCGGATACCACCGACAAGACCAAGAAGCCCCGCAAGGACAAGGACATCGACAGCGATTCAGCAACGGCGAAAGACGCTGGAGATTTCTTGCCGTAGGCGTTCAAGGAAGTAGGTGTCCAACATCTTGCGGTGGGCGGCGTCAAGACCGCCCATCGCTGGATCGTCTTGCCGAGGTGCGTTCTACCATGCAGAACTCGTTCATTCTCTGCGCACTGCTTCACCTATTCCTGACCTCGCTGATGGCAGCGGAGCGTGCCCCAGTACGCATTTCACTCGGCGGGGCGAGAAAGGTCGAGGCTATCATCCTCGAAAGACCGGGCATCTTCGAGATCAAGATCCGAATGATCGGCGTTGCCTGCTTCGATGCCGCCACCAACAGCCACTTGAACCGGCAAAAGGCGAGAATGTATGCGTTGCAGGCTGTCGCCCGCCACTTGCGTATCACGGGCGGCATGTCGGTACGAGGCGTCACAGTTAAGGAAGCCAGAGTCGAGGGCAAGAGCTACTTTTTGACCGTCAGAGTTCCCAAGGACGGCATGCGACAGGTAGGCCAGCCCAGCGAGGCCGCCGGTGCTGTGCAGGGACCGTCGTTATCCCTCGACGTGAGCACATACCGGAGTCTGCTTACGGCGAAGGACGACTATGTGTCCACTGTGCAGGAACTGGCGTCGAGCTTGGCTGACGGGATACCAACTTTAATTGCGGGGGACGACAAAGACACGTTCTTCCGGTCGATTGCGGATTATGAGGAGTCGGGCGTGAACTTCTTCTCGTCGCTTCGGACGGAACTCCTGTCGGACAAAAGGCTGCTACAGATTGAAAAGGATGAGCTTACAGCGGTGGTGGAGACGGAAGAAACTAAGTTCCTCGAACGCCTCAAGCAACAGGTGCATCTGCTTGAGAAAACAACGCAGAAGGAGTAGGGGGAATGAGTTCATTGATGATTTGCCTGACGTTGATAATGGCGGAAGACGTAGACTTGAGCAAGCGGTTTTCCGATGTGGAGATTGAACGGAGCTTCCGGCGGTTTCTCACATCGAACGTGTTGCTCATGGAGGTTACCGGGGCCAAGATCATTCGGCTGCCGGATGGAAGGAGCGTGTTTCTTTCCGTGGCCTCGACGGCAATGAAGGACGGCTCAGCGGGGGACCGATTGCGGGCAGAACGGGTGTGCCGCACCAAGGCGCTTGCGAATATCGTCGCCGAGCAGCGGGGCGTTCAGGTGGCGCACATGGAGGAACTGACCGAGAGGAGCCGTATCGTCATTGATAACGAGCAGGAATCGGGAAGCAGCGTCTCCGACCTTCTCCAGGTGACGAAGACCAAGGTCGAAGGCATTGCCAAGGATATGCCTGTAATCGGGCGATGGAAGTCCAAGGACGGCGGGGTGTTCTACTTGGCGATTGGAGCCACCATCGGGAAAGACGGCGAAGTCGCTGCCGAAGCCAGATGATTTGCGATACGACTCTAACCCCACATTTGATTGCAAGCAGCAGGAGGACCTGCGTGTCACATCAACCGCACCACAGGCAGATGCGCCTGCAAAACATCGCAGTGCCCCGGAGTTAACTGACCGAGAGAACCGGAGCCACTGTTCACGACGGCGTGCGGCAGTCGGGTTGGACTTCCAAGGCGAGCGGGAAGCGGGATGACTATGTGATCGGATGAAAGCGATGAAATTCCGCCACTACCTGCACGAAGTGAGTTTTGTCAAGACACTGCGAATGTCGCGTGGGGACATTCCTTATGTGAATCGTCTGGGAATCATCACTTCCGATAATCCGCACGGGGTTGCGGCCACGCCCGAACAGAGCAGCGCCCGGAGGGTACAATTACTTCGTGATATTCAGATGGCAAATGTTTCGAGCGTTCAGGTGAAATCGCCAAGAGACACAGACAGACGACCCCGTGCGATTCCGACCGGAGGCAATTTCGGCAGCATCGAGCAAAGCTTCATCATTCCGCATATTACACGAGGCTACGCTAGCGAACTGGGCAGACGATACGGACAGAAGGCCATCATCTGGGGGCAGAAGATGACAAGACCGGATGGCAACGAGTCCATCCGGTTCGAGTATATCGAGCATCTCGACGCTGATCCGGACAACTACCACACGACGCAAACCAGGGACGTAGTACTTTCTGGATCAGATTTGGAAAAACAAAGCATCGCTGATGAGCCACATCTCTATTCTGGCAGAAAGATGGGCAAGGGAGAACCAAATAAGGACACGAAGAAGTTCCTGGTCCCGTTTTTCGACGACCGATATGCGCAGGCGGAGTATTCGGCAGACCGCCGACGTATTGAAACGCAAGCCGAGACTTTTTACCTGCCGTTTTTCGATGACGTGATGGCCGGGCGAGTGCCGACTGTCGAAGTGTTTGGTGAGATCAACTTCGAAAGTAAGGATTTCCCCGACAACGATCTCGTTCGAGAAATAGCAAAGGACGTCAAGCAACGGGAAGCGTTTTTGTATCGAGACACGATTGGAATGGCAGCCTGGGGAAATCGGGGTGGCCTGAACGAGTCTTTGAGGGACTTGAGAAAACTTGTAGAGTTACTTCTTGCATCCAGGATTTAGCGTCCAGGGAATTCGGCCTCGTGGGGCTAGTTATCCTCGGATGCGACATGCTCAGGCCAAAAAGTGCTTGTGCTCCGGACCTCTCAAGAAGAAACAAGCCCACACTTCGAACAAGTCGGTCAAGAAACCGATTTGTTTGCCGAAGGAGACGCACTGCGCATATAAACTCACCCAACAACCGAAGGCCTTAGAGCGAGGCGGATTATGTCTCCGAAAGCCCGATGCGAGAAGCGACCAGGCAATCCGACATCACCGAGAGCGCCGAGGTGTGTCACCGGGCATTCAACCGAAGGACGATGTTGTGGAGGATTGGGACGATCCGTCCGGTCTTGAGTAGACGCCTGCGAGCGAGCGAATGCACAAAGTCTGCGTTTTGAGGAAGGAGGATGGTGAACATGGAAACCATCAACGGTAAGATCCAAGTTCCAAGGTGTTGGCGACGGTTGTCCAAGGTCAACTACTGCTATGCCGACGAGAACCTAACAACGCTTGCCATCGAAGGGCACTTGAACATGCTGGTTGAACAGGCCGATCATCCGGTAGCCATCGACGACCCGGCTGCCTATTGGGACGATCACCGAGCGCTTCTAGGCCATTTTGATGATGGCGTCAAGGTGCTGCTGACGATCTACAGTGACTCCTCCGAATACCACATTGGCTGCTTCCTTCTGCCAGCCGGTGACGTGGTGAAGTCGAAGGCACCGTTTGAGAGTCTCGCAAGAGTATTGGAGTTGCAAATGCCGCAGGCGAAATACGTGCTGGAAATTGAATGGCAGGGCGACGACCCCTACGAAGACGGTTATCCTGACGAGGAATGGGCAGAGCAGTGAACATCGACTGGAATGTGGGGCACAACAGACGGATGATGCCAAGATCGCCACGGGGTAAGAAACGCACCATCCGCCCGAAACCGACCGACTGAACCTCAGCCCATCAGCATGTCTCTACGTTCTTGAACTTGCGCCCATCGGAATCTCTCAGGGCGTAAGCCGACCTCCGAGGTTTGTGAGGAGAATAAAGTTCACACTTTTCGAAAGGCTTGCGCTGCTCGACCTACCCTCGACGCACCGAGCCTCTTGATCCAACTGCCGAAATGCAGATTGGAAGATAGCGAGCCCGAGCAATATGGACCACGATTGTGCCATTATAACGGCCTTCAGGGCGAATCCATTTGACAGGTCAAAATGTGTTGACCAAACGCCCCTCCGGTATTCGTCGCAAGATCATAGCGCATCGAGCGTCAACAAGCTTAACAATCGTGATCTAAAGGCTGCTTTGCTTTCCTCTGGGTGCGGCGTCGCTGCCGTCGATGGTAGTTTTATTGAAACGATCAGGACCAGCATGGCCGTAGAGGTTACGGAGGATTCGGTATTCGTTGCGAATTTAGCAGACGACCCGAATTTCTTCCAGTTAATCATCAAATTGGGTAAACGGTTCTGTCAAGATTCCGTGCTACTTATCTCCCATGGCGGCAGAGACGTGTACCTGTACGGCACCAACAATTCAGAGTTTCCTGGGCTTGACCAACAAGTAAAGGTGGGAGAATGGGAAGGTGGAAAGGAGGGCGAAGTCACAGCCCGAATAGGGAGCCGACCATTCACTTTGCAGACCTATCAGGGCATGTCCAGGTTAGAACGAATGGCTGCTCAAGCTATCACGAACGGTCTGAAGCTCGATTGAGGTGGATGGCACGGTGGTGTTCTCAACTGCGCACCAAATAGCACCTACGATTTGTCGAGCTGTGGCTGAATGGTCCATGATTGTTGCGTGAATTCAGACTGCCTGCTTTGCCGACGCCAAGATGAGGACCGGGTGAGCAAGACACGACGGGAACGGCGGTAAAACGGTGAACTTCACCCGCCCAGAGATTGTTCTAAGTTCTTGGAGGCACGCCCGTGGTAATGGATCTTTGCGGTCGCAACCCAAGCTCACCGGTTGGCGAGGAAATACAGTTCACAATTCTTGAATGGCCTGCGCTGCTCGACCTGCTCTCGACGCTGTGCGCTGATCTGCTTGATGCCCAGCTTCTTGTCGCCATGCGGCGAAACAACGGTGCTGGACCCCTCGATCAATCTGTATGCACAGAGATGGCCATCAGGCTTAGTAAGTGGTTGGAGCACAATGTGGATGGCTACGCTGTTGACCTGGGCGTCCGGATCATCAGGGAGAGTGGGCTAATTGCCATTGCCGCCGATGAGGCCCGACTTTCTGAAGACGAAACACGGCCCGCCCACTCCATCAGCGATCACGAATTGAAGCGGTGGGTATCTTTTCTCTGGGATTGCGGCGGCTTCGCAGTTTGGTGAGAAAAGGAAGGGGCTGCCATGCGGCAACAAGTGGCAACCACGCCACGTCGGCTCCGCCCGACGTGGCGTCTTCACCCCCGACCACCACGCCTTCGCCGTGTCGGCGGCTGTTCATCCGGCCAAATAACCCGCAGTTCCGGCGCTGGCTCCAGTTCCTCGATCAACGCTTTCTGCGGCGGTGTTGATCCAACAGGGCTTCGACGAGACCCTTGGTAAACCCAATTGCAAAGATGCCGCCCGCCACGGCCCCAACCGCTGCCAACACACCCATCATCGGACGAACCCCCTGTAATTGATGGCCTCCATCAAATGCGGAGCCTCGATCCGTTCACGCCGGTCCAGGTTGGCGATGGTTCTGGCCACGGCGATGATCCGTCGCCGCACATCCGGGTCCACGCCCAGTTCCACGACCGCCGTTCGCAGCAGACCGCTGGTCACGTCGTCCAGGTCCAGCGCACTGTGGTCGGTCTTGGCCTCGATCTGTTTCCGCATTTCAGCCAGGGTGGTCCCCGACGACCGCATTTCACGCTCCGGGGGGCGGACTACCTCGACCGTGATGTCCGCCACTGGGAACTTCTGGACGTGCCGTTCGATCTGGGGGGCCGTGCATGAACAACCGGCGCAGGGGTTCGAGTAGTTGCCGCAGGGGCAGGGCCGAGCCTCGAATGTCTGGCCCAGCCCAAGCTCCAGCGCCACCGCCCGCAGCATCGACTTGCCGCAGTTCGCCGGGCCGACCAGCAGCAGCGAATGACCACCGGCAGCGGCCACCACCAGCGCCCTTTTTGCCATTTCGTTCCCGTGGACCAGGGCGGCGGCGTCATGGCCGTTGGCTGCGATCCGGGCACGACGTTCAACTTCGTTGCTAACCTGCCGGTACAAAGCCGCCAGCTTCGTGTCTGTGAGTCCGATCAGATTCATGATGTTGGTTCCCAGGCCATGAGCAGGCCGAACCAGTACCGTAGATCGGCCAAGATGACGTTGATGCTGAGCATGTCGGTGTAATGGAAGTTCCACTTTCCCGAATAGGGATTGGACGACCGGCCACACGATTCAGTGAAGGCTAGGCCCTGGTCCACGTCCTCGAACCGAGTTGCCACCCAGCCTTCGTGGACGCTGATGTGCAGCAGGCCCGCAGGCGTGTCCAGGGCGTAATCGTAGAACGTGCCGGGGCGTGTGCCGAGGCCCACAACGAAGTCGGTGACGGCTTCGACGAACTGCTGCTCGGCCTTCAATCGTCGTTTGGCTTTCATACGCCGGATCATTTTCGCATTCCAGTGGTCAGGGCGTGGATGGCCAGTCCAACGGCAATCAAGAATTCTGCAACCACGGCCACGCCAGGGGAAGAACCGAAGCCGATGCCCACGAGGCCGATGCACGCCCCCACCATCTGGACGAACAGCCAGCCACCGGCGATGATCGCCAACAGGATCAAAACGGGATTCGGTTTCACGGTTGGGGCTCCGGTTCTTCGTCGCCTTCGTCGTCGTCCAGGTCCTCGTCGTCATCGAACTCGAAGACCGGCCCGAAGATGTTGAAGGCAACGACGCCGGGTTCCACTTCTTCCACCTCGAACCCTGACCGGACTCGAACCTCACCAAAGTCCGTCACGACTTCTTCGACTTCCGGCTGTTCTTTTTTCTGTTCGTCGCTCATCGCTTTCTCCCTCGTTCGCTACGGCAGCACCACGTCGGTTTGTTTGCCGTTCCCAATAATCCAAAGCTGCAAACCCGAACACATTTCGTAGATGCCGAGCACGTCGCCGCCATCCCTCAACGCCGCTTCGTTGAATTGCCGAACGTCGGCGTCGATGTCCCCGAAGTCTGCGTTGCGGAATTTTTCGAGAAACTCCTCAACACGGTGGTTGCAGCGCCGCAATTCCATGTCGGCGTTGTCGTGAACGATCACTTTGCCCAACTCGATCATGGCTGCCTCAACAGTTTGGCGACTTGAAGATCGTTGGGGCCGAGCATGACCACGTAGGTGTTGTCACGGCCCAGGTCGAAGTGGACCGCTTGCTTGAACTTGCGATAGTCGATCCCAACGACAAGGCGGGCTACAACCTGCGCCACCACGTCCTTGGCAGCACTTGTCACGAACCGGTAATCGCCGTCGAAAGCCGGCCCGATGGTGTGAGCGCTGCCGCTTGCTTCGTCAAGCAGGCGGACGAAGGCATTCATGTCTTCCTGTAGTTGCGTTCGGACCAGCAATTTGTCAGCCTGTTCCGGGCGGGGATCTTGAACGAGATCAACAAAACCGTGACGTGTGAAAATCCACATGACCTTTCCCTTTCTGTTGGTTAGGTGTCTGGCTGGTGCCTGGGCGTTGGAAGTTGCGGCTGATCCAACAGCTTCATGTTTATCCCGCCGCCGTCGCCCAACCCAAACAAGAACTTATGTCGGCCCTTGGCGAGCCGCATCCAGGGCGTTGTCATGGTGTCTGGGGTTGCTTCGGTTACGCAGATCTTGTTGCCGTCTTCGTCGTACCGAACGGTGAACTTGCGTGTCCCTGGGGTCAACCAAACCATCTTGTGGAAACGTTTGGCGAACTGGCTTGCGTACTCTTCCATTTGCTCAAGTGATTCGAGCCCCTCGGGCAGCCTGTGCCCGATGAAGAAGCCAGGGATGGCACGCACGGTCAACTCCGGTTCGACGGGCTCATTGACCCATTCCAGCCACGCCTGGAAGTGTTCACGGCGATCTTGCTCCATCTGCTCCGCCACTTCGCCATCGGTGATGCCGAGCGCCGCTTGCAACTTGGTGAACAAGCCAGGATCGAGCTCGCCACGCTCCTCGAACAAGCAAATCAGGTTTGCGGTTTTGCAGTTGCGGTGCCCGGTTCGTTCGGCGACTTGGCCTGGGCGCAGGCCCAACGCCAGTCGTCGCTGGCGGAAGAAGCGGGAGAGATGAGTGCTCACGGTCGAATCCTTTTCAAGATGCCTGCGGTTGCCGAGCAACCGCAGGCTTGGATTCACCGAGCGGCTGCTCATTGTCCGGCCCCGAAGGACCGCCCCACGAGTACCACCAATCTCCAAGGCAGGCATGCTCGGCAGGTTGGGGACCGGCCCCTCGTGGATGTCGCCGGTCGTCGAAATGAGCGTTTCAGCGGGCCGTTCCCAAGGATGGGACCAACCCGCCATTAGGACACAGCTTCTCCGGGAAAAGTTCGGAAGGAGTCCCAGAAGAACAAAGGGGTGTCAACAGCCTGACGAAACGGGGGGCTGATGGAACAAACTCCAGAGGAAGTCGGGTTCAGTTGTAAAATAATCAATTTTGCAACTTGATCCGCACAAATCCGGTTTCCAGGACGGCGACGATCAATACTCTTCCGGCAGCAGAATTGTGGTCGCCGCCCGCCGTCCCTCGTCGTCGGTCGCTTCGGTTATCAGCCAAACCTTGACCTTGGTGGGCAGCAGGTACGCTGACAAAATCCGGCTGCCGTAGGTCAGGGCCTCGTCGTTGGCCCGCTTGTCGCCTTGGCTCAGGGTTCCCCAGTCGCCGGTGACATGACGTGACAGCAACGAGGCAGGCGACACGCCAGCCGTCTCCAGCGCCGCCAGTGCGCCCGGCGTTGCCAACGTGCGTCCCAAGTCGAATAGCGGTTTGCCCATGATGATCTCCCTGTGTCATGCGGCCCTGGTCAGTCGCACCGAAAGGTCGAGCAGGTATTGCTGGAAATCTCGGCTGTTATCGGTCGCCTCGGTCACGTAGTGTGCCACCTCCTCCAACGCCACCTGGAGCAGGTGGTTGGACAGGTGGGGCACCTCGGTCACGCCCCACGGCGCAAGGTCGGTATTGATGTAGACCACGCCATCACGGTAGTAACCGTTCAGCATGACTTCGGCGTCCAGGATCGAAGTGAAGCAACGGACGGGCGGCTTTTCCTTGCCGTTGTCCAGGCCGTGGCGATGGACGACACCCCACACAAACTCCACGGCAGCCTGCGCCGAGTCGCTCGGTTCCGTGACGTGCCGACCTGATAGCTCGTCCTGCGAGAGCACCTTGGCCGGGGTCCGAACGCCGTAGCGGGCGGCGGCATTGACCAACCCTTCCGGTGCCTTCACCGGCCTGTAGCCTTTCCGTTCCAGTTGATCGGCGGTCCCCTCGCCAGTCAGGACTGCGGTTTCACCGGCCACCTGTGCGAACGCCTCCTGCCAGTTCAGCCGCTTGCGTTCTTCCTGTTCGGCACCATCCCACTGCTGCAAGGAGTAGACATCAAAAGACCATTCCCACGCAGGCTGCTCGCTGTTGAGCAGGTGGTCGAACAGCATGGCGAGGACTTCCCTGTCCGCACCGGCCAGCGCACGGCCACAGTTGTGTCGCACGTCCCAGTCGGACGCCTTACGGGCCTCGTCGATGGTGAGGTCGTTCAAGTTGTAGTCGAACAGCGATTCCGTGTCGCTGCTCTCGAACTCACGAACACGCACACCACGGCGGTAGATGACAGCCGCCTTGCGGTCGCCCAGGTTGCGGTTCGCCTTCGGCAGGATCGCTTTGGTCAGCGCTTCGGGCTCAGAGAAATGCAGGAACCACTTCCCCAGATCGTTGTAGAACGCCAGGACTTCCGGCGTGAGCGGGACGAAGACACGGGTGTGGTCACGCTTGGCACGGACCCTGCTTTCATCCACGATCTCGATCTTGACGCTACGCCAGTCGCCGTGCTCACGGATGCTGCGGTCGATTGCGTTCGACACAAATTCACGCAGGGCCAGGGCGACATCGCTCCAGTCCTGTTTGCCGTAGTCCAGCACAAATCCCAGGTCTTCGCTGCTCGACCGACTGGCTCCGGTTGTGGGATCGGTCCCACCGTAGCGCACGCAGACACGGGCAAAGTCCTTGCTGGCCTTCGAGTCGGCCACGGTCTGCGGCTTGGTGAAGAACTCCAGCTTCAGCGTGCCACAGAACACGACCGGGGCCAAGTTGTTTCGCAGGCAGACGGCAACGCCGTGTTTGTTGCCACTGCCGAACTGACCAATCACGCCCTGTTGATCGGATGTATCCGCCAGACTTACACCAAGAACGGTGAACCCTTCGGGCGGACAGACGCCGACGTTTTCGATCTTCAAGAATGCGGGCATGGCTTTGGATTCCGTTGGGGTGACGTTGATGAACATGGAAATGAACTGGCCAGTGCCGGGGGAGGGCGAGAAAATGTCGGCCCTCACGCCGACTTTGCCGCCTGCTTCGTTCGTTCCTGGTCGGCCAGTTGCTTCATGGCTTGCAGGAACGGGCCGATGTTCTGTTGCTCCTTGAACTCCAGCCGCTCGAAGTCAGGGAAGTCGGTGATCGGGGACTCGATGCCCATGCCTGTTGCGTTGGTCTTGAGCAGGTCATTCAATGCGCCGAACTGACCGGCGATCATTTCATTCCATTCGCCCACTTCTTCGACGAGGGCCTTCACGTCGTATTGCCCCTCGTGCCATGTGTAGACCGGTTCTGCGACATGCGGATTGTCGGTGTAAAAGGACCGACCATACTTGCCCTCGTCGTTGGTCTGGACCTTGACCGTGGGCAGTGCGCCGATCCGGTCCAGTAGGTGGATCATGCAGAGATGGCACTTAACGAAATTGGGGACGCCGCCGTGCTTGGCGTTGCTGGCATACTGGGTTTTGCAGAAGGACGAATAGCGCCAGCCGCCCAGGTGCGTTTTGATCTTGCGCCGCTGCTGGAAGGTTTTGTCTTCAGGACTTTCCCAGCCGTGGTGGCCGTTGCCCTTCAGCCACCGCTCCCACCGTCTCCAGTCGAACTGCCAACTCGTACTGAACCGGGTCTTGACCGTCTTGATAAACCGGTCGTCGTCCTGTGGGCAGTACGTGAGTTCGATCTCGGCGGGGTATCGAGCCAAGCCGAAGCTGGCCCACTCGGAACCGGTACCGGGGACGGTCCAGAACGAAAATATCTCCAGTGGTTGGACCGAGACATGGGCCTGCTGTTTGCGGTGCCACGGCACGGCTACGTGCTGGGATGCATCCAGGACCGTGGAGAACAACGCCTGGTCGCTGCGCAGATCCTCCAGCGAGCGCTGGCAGACATCCTGGCCGAAGTGCGCCACCTGCCCATCGACGGAATCGAACGGCAGGTCCATCGCCAGTTGCCGCATCTGCTCGACCAGGGCATTGACTCTTTCAGGTGAACGTGTCTTGCTGCTCAGGGCGTAATGAATTGTCAGTCCCACAGGGCTGTCCTTTCGTGATAGTTTGGTTCGCAGGCCCACAGCGAACGGATTTCCCTGGTCGCCCAGGCGGGCGTATGCTGAAGCTCGTAGAAAGAAGTGTGCAACAGACGGTTCTGGTAGAACCAACCGACGCCTGGACGATACTGGATGTCAGATGGACTTACGCCAAAACGTTCGGCAATGCGTTGCTTGCGAGATCGTCCAGCCATGTCAGCTTTGGCTCCGTTGTGTTGCGTTCGTCGATCAGCAAGATAGACCGACCAGCCTCCGTCGAAGACGAAAAAATGTCGCAGTTGCCGAAGTGCCGGACTACGCCAAGCCCAGTGCCTCCCGCCCAACGAACTGGCCGTACTCGTCGAAACCGAGCGTCATCAGGATGTCGCTGGCGAGCGACATTCCGGCATCGGCGGTGCGTTCGTCGCCATCCAACTCAAAGAGGCGGCGCAGCAGAACGGGGAGGGATTCAACGCTGACGGTGCAATCCAAACGGTGACACAGCAGCAGCTTGCCAGCCTTTCGTTGCCCGCCCTCGTAGCTGTCACCACGGTCTGGCACGTAGCACGCTTCAAGGTGGCCGTCGATGCCTTGATTCACGGCTGCGATGACGGCTCGAATTTCGTCGGTATCCGTCAGGCTCATCGTGTACGGTTCATCGGTCATGGCCCTGCGGACAGCTTTGTAGGTCACTCTGCCGCTGCCGGTGTGGATCGTGCTCATGGTCAGTTTGCTGCGGGGCATGTCGCTGGCTCCTGTGGGACAAGGCTGAGGCCGCTCATGCGGCCTCAGCCCTTTGCTTCGTTCTCTTGCAGTGGCAGACTTGGTTCCATTCACCAACCTGAAACCCATGCCACACACGACCGTCCGGGCCGATGAACCACACATCGGTGCGAGTGCCGCCCAGGTTGTGCCTGCTGGTCCAATGGCGAGTGACCATGAACCGCAACGTGCCGGGCCAGTTGGTGACCTCACGCCTGCCGTCCTTGGAACTCAGGTACAGCGGCAGGTGGCGGCTGTGGCCGGTGGCGATCATTGACTGGCGATCCTTCTTGCCGCAGCACTCGAAGCAGACCTTGCGATGCTGCTGGTCGAGGCCGTGGCCGGTGGTCAGGTCGGACTCGTGGACGATGTGCTGGCCGCATTCGGCGCAATCAAACTCGTGGCGGTGCATGGTTCGTGTCCCTGACTTGTTGCCGCTGAAAGTCACCAAGATGGACCGGTGCGGCAGCGGCAAGGACGAAGAGAATTGGCCTGTTCTCACACCGCCTTCGCATACGGATCGACGTAGGGCACCACCGACCCGATCCGGTTCTCCTGCGCAGGACCATCAACCACGAAGCCATTCACCGCAGCCGTGTCGGTCCAGTCGATGGACGTGTATGCGGCTCGGAAGGTCGAATGGCCCTTGGCGATGTAGTACCGGCGAGCCTTGTGCTTCGATGTGACCACGAACGGGCCACGGCTCCCCTCGTAGCTCCAGCCTTCGTGCAGAAGTAGCTTGTGCCCCTCGGCAAGGCGGCTGCGGCAAACGTGACCGGCCACCAACTCCACGAAATTGGCGGCGTCTCTGTCCGCCAGCCCCACAAGTTCGAGCGGCACTTTGCCCCTGGCTTCCACGGGCGGCAGGGCGACCTGGGCCAACACGTCGAGCGTCTTCTTGGTGAAGGCGATGCCGACATGGGCCTGTTGCCGCACAGAGTCGGTCCAGCCGTCGAACGTTCCGCCGCTGACGTTCAGGCGGAATGTCTGGCCGTTGATGACGACCGGCACGTAGGAGTAGCCTTTTTTGAAAACGAGACCGATCTTGCCCCTGGGGATGACAAAGTAGAAGTCTCTGCCTGCGTGCTGGAACCACTTCTTGCGACCATCCGGCCAGTAGGCACGGGTGTAGAAAACCTTGTCCTGCCTCGCCGCCACGTTGGGGTGGTCGTAGCGAGTTGCAGCAGCCGGGTAGTTCGCACCGGCCACGATGACAAGGTGATCGGTGTCGGGCAGTTCGACGTGGTAGCCCGGCTCGATGTCCACACGGCCTGCCAATTCGGACAGGCTCACGACCTTGGGCGTGCTCATTTCATGTTCCTCAGCGGCGTTACGGAAACAGCCGGAACAGGTCGAACAGGCTCTTGTGCTGCCAGCCCTTGATTTCACCGGCCTGCCAAAACGTGAATTCACTACCCTGCACGCAACACACGTAGCGGGGATCGCTCAGCCAGCGGTACTCGACTTCGTACTGAGCCATCTTGCGGTCGGGTCGGCGGATGGGATCGTCCAGATTCCGCAGGATCAGCACGTCAGCGCCACGCTGTTCGGCCTTCAAGCACTTGAACCGGTCGGTCACGTCTACGGCGGTCTCTGTCATGTTCGTTCCCTACAGGTCGGAGTCATCTTCGTCGCCGTCGCCATCACCGACGTTCACCACGACGCCGATCACACGCTCGACGCCATCGCCAGCCGATTCGGCGTTAGCGACCAATCGCCGGATTCCGTCGAACGCCTGGTCCATGTCGTCGTACTCGAATTCCTCGCTGCCGAAGACTTCCGAAGTCATTCGCACGGTCACCATGTCTTCTGCTCCTGGGGATACTGGTGCTGGGATCAATCCAGTTGCCGGATGCTCGACGTGCTGACGACGAACGTGCGCCCATCCGACAACTCGAACACGATTTCCCCAGAGTCGGCGTCGTTGTCGCAAGAAACGTCCGCCAGCCAGTCCGGCTTCTTGGCTCGGAGGCACGCCGAGAGGGCAATGTCGATCAGCAGCAGGATGTTCAGTTCGGGGTTGTCCATCGTTTTGGCTCCGTTGGTTGCGTCCGACGTTTATTAAAGAAACCGGTCACGCCTGGGGCGAAGACGGAGAATTCTCGTCCGTCAGCGGGGCCATCACGTCGTCGAGGCGCTTCTTCAATTCACGAACCAGATGCGGACTGCCGACGATCTGCCCACGCTTCAACGCAGCGTCAAGCCACGAGGCCAACTCATGGTCGGACGTGATGATTGCCTGCGAAAGTTTCTGGTGCGCCTTACCGGCAGGGATTGGCAGCCGAGGCCAGCGCCGTTTCCGTGGCTTCGGCGGACGGGGAGCAGGCCGGGGCGTGAGGCAGCGGCGAGGCCAGAATTCAATGGTCATGGGCGGTGGTCCCTTTGGTGATTGATGTGTTCACCAAAGAAACTACCGAAGCAGAAGTGGAGGCTGATCTAGTTGCAGGTTTCGGTCACCAGAGCCGCCCGGCCAGTGTACGTGCCCAGGCCATCCGCAAGCGGACTTGGCGGCAGCCCTGGACCTTCCAGCCAAGTCGCTCATTCGCCATAATCGAATGACCGTAGAACTTCCTGCTCAACGGCACCGCACCCTTGACCAGCGTGGAATCCAGTCATGCCTGTACGACGCCAACGGTTGCAGTTCCCGATCCGTCTTGCCTCCATCGCCTGCTTCATCCTGACGGGGACGAACGTGGGCCTGGCAGCCGAAGCCCTGCCGCCCATCGAGTGCCCACTACGGAAGGCCGGGATAGATCCCACGAAACTGAAGCCCTTCGAGCAAGTCGAGGATTACATCAAGTTCCTGGAGCGGGCCGACCGAGCGAAATGGCAGAAGCCGGAAGCTGTCGTCAAGGCGTTGGAATTGAACGGCACCGAGACGGTTGCCGATCTGGGCTGCGGGTCAGGCTACTTCACGTTTCGCTTGTCGAAGGCCGTACCCCAAGGCAAAGTCATCGCCATCGACAGCCAACCGGAGATGGTTCGACACGTACATCGCAAAGTCATCACTGGAGAGTGGCCCAATGTCCGGGCGCAGGTTGGGAAACCCGACGATCCGGGGTTGCCGCCCGACGCAAATCTCGTCTTTGTGTGCGACGTGCTGCTTCACGTTCGAGCCAAGTCGGAGTGGCTGAAGACGATCAACTCCCAGATGCGAAGTGGGGCAAGACTTGTCCTGATCGACTTCCGAGAAGGCAAATTGCCTGAAGGCCCACCGGAGGCCATCAAGATTCCCAAGGCAGAAACGCTGCGATTGTGTGAACAGGCAGGATTCACGCCAAAGCAAGATTTGTCCGATCTGCTGCCCTACCAGAACTTTCTTGTTTTCGTGAAGCGATAGGCAGATCATCCGGGGCCAAGCGCCGCAGTCAGACTACAGGACTTGGGCGGAAGATTTGGGCTTCGGTTGGAGGCACACCCGCTGAACGAATATGGGTAAAACTACACGAGGGGCGAAGAAAATGGCGAAGGCTCAGAGACTCGGCGGATGGATGACTAGGTTCAAGCGATGCATCGACGCCGAAGCCGGGGCCGCAGTATCGAAGAAGGTCATCATCAAGACTGAGAACTTTGATGGGACATCGGACTATGCCCAGAAAGCCGAATGGATTAGGAGGGCTGTCGAACGTCTTGAAAGAGAAGCGGGCAAAGCCACGGCGATAAAGGTAATGCAGGCTTGCGGGATGAAATGCTGCGGTCCTACGCAGCAGAAACGGGCAAAGCAGTTCATGGACGAATCGAAATCGGTAAAGGGACTGCTTGCCAAGCTGAATGAAGCGGGCATCGGTGGAGGAAGGCTGAAACTGAAGAACAAGAACACGATTGTGGGCGGCTACGATTGGTGCTACTGCGGGCGGGTGAAGCAGACGACGGAGCCGTTCCCTACCGATACATACTGCCATTGCTCGACGGGGTGGTACAAATCCTTGTTCGAGGCCGCATTCGATAAGCCGGTGAAGGTGAAGCTCAGACAGTCAATCCTACAGGGCGCAGATACTTGTGAGTTTGAGATCGAGTTTGGCTAGAATTTGGCAGTTGACCGCCAGCCACGAGTTGCTGCTCGTCTCCGTGACTGATGTCTGCTTGCTGTTTGCGGTGGGGTCGTCGTCTGCGGCTGGGGCGTCGTTTGCAGCGGGCTGCTCAGAAAAAGCGGACACCGACCAAGAAAGACTTGCGCCTGCTGTTCAATAACTCATCCGCTCCGCCGCTTCCCCCAACTTCTGCTGGGTGTGCTTCGTGTACCGGGCAGTCGTGTTCAAGTTCTCGTGGCCGAGGATTTGAGCCAGCCCAACCAGATCGCCGGGGTTGTCGGCAAGGTACTGATGCGCCATGGTGTGCCGCAGCAGGTGCGGGTGCAGCTTTACACCGATGATGGCTGAATACTTGTCGCACAAGGCACGGATGCCGCTTTCAGTCAGTGGGCCACGTTCGCCGATGAACACTCGGCGGCTCGCCACCGGTGGTCGAGTCTCCAGGTAGGCGCTCAGCGCACGGCGAACCGGCAGCGGCAGCGGCACCCAGCGTTGCTTGTTGCCTTTGCCAAACCTGAACGTGCCGCTGCGCTCACCCAGTTGCAGGGAGTCGAGTTCGAGATCGACCAGATCACCGCAGCGGCAGCCGGTGTACAGAAACATGTGGAAGATGGCGTTGGCACGCAGGTCTTGGCGCAGTTCCATTTCACGCAGCAGGCGGCGCACATCCTGCCGTTCCATCCCCTTTGACGCAAGCTGCTGCCGCTTCAGTTCCTTCACGGCCTTGACCGGGTTGGTCCGAACGTGCCCCTGGTCCACCAGCCAGCCGAAGAACCGGCGCAGGGTCACCAGCGCTCGGTTGACGGTGGCGACGGCTTGGCCCTGGTCACGGCGCAGTGAGTTCTTGAAGTCGGTGATGTCCCTCGTGGTGACCCTCCCCATCACGAGCGGTTCGTGGTTTGCCCCAACAAACCACCGGGCAAATTTCCGCAGGTCTTGGACCATCGCCTTGCGGCTGTTCTCGGCAAAATCATGGGCATCAAGGAACCGGGTGACCAGGGCGGACTCGGCTGCTCCGACCGGGGTATCGCCGAAAACATTATCTATTGAATTCTGACGGGCTTGTGGGCGCTTTTTAGACATACCTTGCAACCTTTTTGGATTGGATTCAGCAGATACTCTCAGTTATCGAGCCACATTACCTTGACTATCCCGAGCCTTTATGGACAGGAAGACTTGGCGGATCACTTGCCCAGGATCGGTCCCACCCACCCCACCGGGGAAGAGTTGATTGACGGCGGCGTCCACCTGGGCGGCGGTCACCATCGTCAGACCGAGGGCACGCACGCCATCCAGAACCTCGGCATGGGGGTGCGCCTGCTTGGGCTTCGGCTGCCGTTTGGGTGCCGGTGCCGGGACCGATCCCCTGGCCGCATAGAACAGAATTGGTTTGCCATCGACACCACAATTGCGGCGGCGCACTTCCAGGCACACGGCCTGCTGCTCGGCGTCGTAGTATGGTCGGCCACGTTCATCACGGCTCGGCTCCGGGAATGCGGTGCCGATTAACTGGTACAGCCGTGACCGGCTCAGCCGAAGCATTCGTGCCATCTCGGCCACCGTGACGGCCACCTTGAGTTCGTCGGACATCTGACACCCTTTCGGCGCAAACTGGATCATTCAGGAACGGGAATCGGACACACGCTCGTAGCCAGCGGCGGTCAGTTGTCGCCGTGATTGATCGTCCTTGGTGACCAGACCAGCACGGATTAAGAATGGCTCCGTCACTTGCGAGACAGTGCGTGCGGGCAGGCCCAGGGCACTGGCGATCACATTCAGCCGCAGCGGCCCATCGGCGAGCAGCCGCAGGTATTGTTGTTCGGTCGGGCCGAGGCCAAGGTCATCAAGTTGCTCAAGGACGCAGGCACGTTCAAGGTGTCCCAAGGTGATCGTTTCTTCACCTTCGGCTCGACACACACGACGGCTCGATTGCAGCAGACGCAGCGCCAGCCTGGGCGTGCCTTTGGACCGCTGGGCGATCAGCGGAAGCAATGCTCCGTCAACGTCCCATCCGAGGGCCACAATCCGGTGGTGGAGCAACGTGGCAAGGTCAGACTCCGAATAGAAGTCGAACCTCAGCACGAGCCGCATCCGATCACGCAGCGGTTGCAGCAGACAGTATTCATCCGTGGTGCTGAGCAGCAACGTGAAGTCGGCAATCGGGATCGCTTGAACTGCTTTGCCGCCGCTGATGAAGACCTTCCGCTTGTCCAGCGCCAAGTACAGGGCGGTCTGCATGGGCTTGGGCAATTCGTGGGCCTCGTCGATATGGACGACCGACTTGTCACGGGCTTGAAGCAACAGCGCATTCAGATCAGCGATGTTCGCCACCGACTGGCCGATGACTTCCAGGAGAGCATCGGCTGCCATCTCCTGGAAAATTATGCTGGCGACCATGCTCTTGCCCATGCCGGGCGGGCCGACGAGCATCGCATGATCGAACCGGCGTTGGTCTTGAAAAGCGGCGTCGATTGCGACCTTCACCTGCTCCACGACACCGGGCTGGCCGATTACGTGCGCCACCGACGACGGCGCAACGTCGTTCACTTCGGTTGGCTTGTTCATTCCAGTTCCTTTAGGGATTGGCAGTCCACGAACACGTCGATCTCCACGCCTTCCAGATCGTGTTCCTCTGGCAAGATCAGCCACACCTTCGACCGCTCCAATACATCTCGAACCTGCTCGACGGTAAAAGGTTCGTCGTGCTCGACCGAAATGGCGACCGACGCTGAAAACCGCCTTGGCTCGATGCAGTCGTTCAGGACAGTGGCCTCGTCTGCGGCGTCCTGCTCACGGTGATGCAGGCGGGCACGACGAGGATTGTCGGTCCACCACTTTCCATCCCAGTACCGGCCCTTGTTGTCTTGGACGGCGTAGCGGGGCCAATCCAGTCTGCCCAAGCGGGCGACGGTGATGTGTAGGCGTGCCATGTGCTGTTCCTTGGTCTACGTGTTGGTCTTGGCGTCCTGATCGGCCTGCGCCTCAGCCGCTTTCTTCTTGCAGGCGTGCAGCGCCCGCAGGTACGTTCCGTGATTGGCGCACGTACCGGCACCGGCCAGCCAAGCAATCTGCTCGGCGTACAGGCGGCAGACGGGGTGCCGGTTGATGTGATTGGTGTCGCCGCCGTTTCTGCGAACCTCTTCGCAGATGACCTTCATGTCCCTCGAAAACTGATGGACGACGCCGGACAGGTTGGTGGCCTCTTGGATGTCGAGGGCCGTCTGGTAGATGTTCATGGCTGGACTCACACAAAAATACAGCGACGACTGCCAACAAGGGCGACGATTTCACACGACGATGGCCGGTTCGGGCCGTGCTGCTTCCTGCTCAACGAAGCCCAGCAGGTAGTCGGCCACTTTGCTGGCCTGCGTGCTGGCCTTGAAGATGAACGCCGGGTCGTCCTTCATTTCTTTCAACCACGACTGAAGGTAAGCCGCATGATTCTCCAGCGACTCCGCCTGCGGCACGCCCAGTTCCGTTGCCAGGAAACTGGCAGCCATCTCGGCCACCAGTTCGCCCATCGCATAACCGGCCTTCTGGTTGTCCCACCCCAGGCGCACTTCCGACCAGTGGCCCAGTTCGTGCAAGAGCGTCTCGTAGTAGCTGCCGACCGGCTCGAACCGGTGCCGGGGTGGGACCACGATGTAATCGCCGTCGCTGTGGTGCGGCCAGGGGCCGATGGGTCGCTTGTAAAATGCACGGTCGCCGTGGTGTCGGATATCAGCGCCGGTGGCCTCGATCAGTTCATCGGCAGGCTGGAAGTCGGGCATCACAACGCCGGTGTCATCGTCGCCGGTCTGCCACTCGTCAGCGCCTTCGACCTGATCGGCGTTGAACACCGTCCACGTCCGCATCAGATAAAACCGGTCTTGCCTTTCCTCACCGGTGCCTTCGTCAACCACCGTTTTGTCCACGGGCCGGTAGAAAACGATGCGGCAACACCACCGGCCTTGCTCGACATGATCCGGGCGTTTCCTGACTTGGCAGCCAAGCTGCTCCCATTGCTGGTAGGTGCCATACCAACGGCTGCCCAGATCGTGTTCAATGCGATGTAGCTCCAAGAGCAATGGATTGATGCCGTTGTACGGGCGTTTGCTGACGACGTTGGCTGCTCGGCCTGAATTGGGCGACCGTCGCCAGGGCCTGCGCCAGGGCAGCACGCCGCCTTCGATGGCACGAACAAGTTGGTCGGTGATCTGCTTGCGGATGGAAGCGTTGGTGGGCATGGGGACTACTCCCAGATGGATTCGATGAACTGGTTGCCGTCTTCGTCCTCGTGAAGTTCGTCTTCGGGCGTGCCCTCTACGTCGTAGTCCTCGACGACCACTCGGACGCCCTCTGGACACTGCACATCCTGGATGACACCGCCCTCGACAGTGATTTTCACGGTCAGCATGTTTCGATCTCCGGGGTGGCCTGAGTTGCTTTTCATGGACATAGACCGGAGTGGGCAGAGGCGAGGACGAGGTTCTGCAAAAATCTTTCGACTCAGCCCCGCACCAACTCCGTGGCGATCATGCCTTCCCTGACGTAATACTGGATGTCCGTTTGGGGAAACGGCACGAGTTGGGCCGTAGTGCAGTTCTGCCCGTGGATCGGACAGGTATGTTCGCCGTGGCAGCGGGAGTCCGGGCAGGCCATGAGCTTGCCGGTCGTCGAGTCGATGTAGTGGACGTGAAACAACGTCCGCTCACCGTACACGAACGATTCTTTGACCAGACCGTAGCGACTGCTGGCTTTGATCGACACAATCATGCCGACTTGGATCATGGCTTTTCCCCTTTCACGGCTGCGGCTCACAGACTGGAATTGCACCGTGCCTCTTCGATTTCTTCCAACATGCCGTGCCAGGTGACGGCCCGCAGACCACGCAGCCGGTAGCCGCCACCCTGGTCGCTCTTGGGCAGCCAGCCGGGACGGCAGCGACGACCACGCATGAACAGCGGGTCGATATCCTTGCGGTGCCAGTAGCTCACCCGTTCCGTGTGGCAATCCCCAGCCAGGATCATCTCGGCGAGTTCTTCCTGCTGGTCTTCGTCCTCGGCGACATCAGCGGTGGCCTCGTACTGCGTTTCGATGAACCACAACTCGTAGCTGGCGCAGAACTCACAAAGGTGGAAGTGCTGGCGACGGTCGAGGACGTAGACCCCAAACAGCCTCGTGGTCATGGACTGCACGTCGGCGCACCAGTAGTCCCGTTCCGGCAGTTTGACGATGCAGGGATCGGGCAGCAGTTGGACTCGACCCTCGGCAACTTCAGCCCCATCGGCCAGGAAGAAATCGCCACGTTGCTGGACATAGCTGTGCGCACCGCCGTGCTGCCAAGCTTCCTCGGTGTAAACTTCGGCATGGCTGAACACGCCATCCACGAAGAGCAGCGTGCAATCACGGCGGTCAAAGTCACGGCCTTCCTTGCCGTCCGTGTGTGGGATGAAAACGGCGTTGGGGCGGAAATGATGTCGCATGGTCAGCATGGCGTTTCCCTACTTGGAATCGGTGACGGTGATCTCGGCGACCACCAGTTGGGCTTCCTGTGCGGCCTCTTCGACCGCAGCATCGAAATCATCGGGATTGCCGTAGCCGCCAACGCTCACAACCTGCGTCTTTGTCGCTCCGCAAAAACAGCCGCCCTAGGCTCACATCAGGTGCGCCAGGGCGACGCCCCCCTTGGGACGGCTCCGGCAGGCCGCCTGGCACGTTCATGCGCATGAACGCCTCACGCAGGCCCAGAAACGGCCCCACAGGCGAGCGCAGCATGGACTGCTCGGAAACAAGAAGCCACTCAACGGACGGCGCAGTTTACCTAAGCAGAGCTGGTCAACTTTAGGTGAGTGCCAAGGACCTGCGTGGACTCGACTTCGACATCACCGCCTCGCAAGGGCTGTTTGCGTTTGGCCCAACGGCGGATCAAGTCAGAAACGTCGATGCCCTCGTCGGCTCGCACGATCACGTCGAGCTTGACTTTGACGGGGACCATCACCGTGCCTTCGACAGAGGCGTAGACTTTGCGGGACATGGTTTCGCTTTCGGTGCGGAAGGTTGATTGTTGATCCGCAGAAAAAGACCAGGATCGTGGGGACCAAGGGCGAAACAATCACTCTCCAAACCGGTTCCAGATCGACTCGGCAGCGATCTCGATGCCCTCCAGGTAGACGGGGCTTCGGACGTTGATGCCAGCGCTGGCGTGGCCGAGAATCAAGCTCAGCAAACCATCCACCGCCGCCCTGTATTCCGGTGATGCAGCGTCGTCCTGCAAGCCGGTGCTGGAGATACTGCCGCCCTTGTCGGCGACGTTGATGGTGATGCCGTAAACCGGCAGTTCGATGGTTTTCATGGTGGCCCTTGGGGTGCGGGTGTGATTGCATTTCCGCACAAAAAGACAACGGCCACGCCGACCAAGGGCGAGAAATCATCAAAATGCACAGCGTCCTTCGGCGGCACGCCGCCGAAGGACGCAGAAATACATCGTTGTCACCTGGGGCCGCAGCGGCTATATTCCTCGACAGCCGCCTGCCACTTGCCTACAGCGGAAAGGATGTCAACGTGACGCTCATCCTCGGGACAATCGCCAACGGGAGTACGCCGCACATCGTCATTTCCGCCGATGGCATTTCACTTACGACAAGAGGCGAGCGACAATTCGTTGGCAGCGGCACCACGCAGAAGGTGTGGCACTTTCGCCAAGCCCAGGCAAGCGTGGGGCATTTCGGGCTGAACAAGCTGTGGGATGAAGGCAGTTCGTCTTGGGTGGGCATTGCCAGCGAACTCGGTGCGATGGCAGAAGCCGATTCACTTCAAGGGTTCGGCACTTTGCCACACTTTCTGGTCGAGACATTTGGCAACCGGGTTGCGGCTGCGCTCAAACGGTCAGAATCCGCACGGCGTTTTGCGTTCTGGATCGCCGGGATCGAGGATTCCGGGTTGGCGTGTATCGAGGAAGTCTGCTGGGAACGTTCCGACAACCGGGATGTACTGCCCCCACGGTCCAAGCGTTTTGGTCAAAAAGGGCAAGGCGAGATTGCGGCTGCCGGTGACGGCCTTGACATCGTTCGGCCACTGCTGTCCGAGCGCATCGACGGGCAGTATTATCCGGAGCGTCTGGTCCAGGAGGGTGTCGAGTTTGCCCTGGAGTATCACCGCAGGTTCTTGATCGCTGGGCTCCTCGAACAGAGCCGACAGGGCAAGATGGTCTTCGGTGGCAAATTCTTGACCGTGGCGATCTCCAAGGACGGCAGCAAGAACGTGACGCTCGATCTGTGACGGCGATGGTGCGCTGCCTGCTCAAAAGGCCGGGCCGTTGCTGCGACCGGCTCACGCCACCTGCCGTATCTCAGCGCCGAATACCAGGGCGTAGGGCGGGTTGCCTTGCTTCTGGTGCCACTCAGGTTGCTTGTCCAACTTGACTCGGACGCCACGGTAGCCGTGCTCGCAGAAGTAGCTGACGACCGTCCCTGCACCGAGGCCGTTGAACGTGATCTCGACTCGATCCCCAATGTTGGGATCGAAGGTGCCACTCCATTCGCCGTCCGGTCGTTGCGGCAGGTCGTATTTGGACGTGGCGGTGTGGTGCTCCCAGGCACCCACGTAAACGTAGCCACCGGCACGGCGGGCGATCATGCAGAACAGCCCCTCGTCGCAGACCGGGATGATTTGCTCACGGGCCATGTTCGGCAGGCACAGTCGTAGTTCCGGCAGTGCCACTTTGTTGAGCCACCAGATGAACGGCAACTCACGCCATGCCTGCGTCGTCAGTGCCTTGTCCCACTCCGGGCCGTTGTAGCTCACTCGGTCGTGAACGATGTCGAGTGCGCCACGCTCGTCGATGGCTCGGCAGCCCCAATAGCGAACCGGGTTGCCCTTGGCGTCGATGACTTCCTGCGGAACTGACAAACCGTACATGGTCGTGTCCTGGTGGGTGCTGTTGTTGAGTCGCACAAAAATACCGGGACCACGCCGACTTGCACTTTAGGACAGCCTACCATTGGCCGCTTGTTCACAAACAGAGGCCAA
>CAZAQY010000064.1:0-34570 GCA_964486845.1 uncultured Pirellulaceae bacterium | reverse complement strand
GATCGCCAAGAAGGCCAAGCCGGGCGAGACGGCGCCAGATTTCAAGCAGGCCATCGGCGTGACCACGGACAGCGTTGAGGGCGTCGACATCACGGTGCCAGTCTACAACTTCACCGAGACGCACTACATCGCCGACTCGCTGGTGACCGGGGCGTACAAGCTGACGCTCTTTGCCCTCACCGGCAAGGTGAACAGCGCCGGATTCAAGGGCTTTGCTGCTGGCGAAGTGCTGTTCTTGGGGGCGTCCGGATCAAAGCGGGGCGACGACGAGTGGGAGATCACGTTCCGCTTCGCCGCCAGCCCGAACGTCACCGGACTGACGGTCGGGGACATCACGGGCGTAGACAAGAAAGGCTGGGAGTACCTGTGGGTCCGGTACTCGGACGCGGAGGACCAGAAGGTGCTGGTCAAACAGCCTACGGCCGTCTACGTCGAGAAGGTTTACGAGAGCGGGAGTTTTGCAGGCCTGGGGATTGGAGTCTAACTCGTGGGCGACATTTGGAAGAAAGCTCGGCCTGGCCAGCGGCTGGAGATCCCGGCGGCGGCCTACAACGCGTGGGTCGATGCCGCGCGCGCCGAGCGGAATCGCCAACACGACATGGCCCAGGACGCCGGCCTGGAGAACCGGCAGACGAGTATCGCCAAGGTCAAGAACACGTCCGGCTCGGACCTGGACCGATACGCTGTTCTGGCCCTCGGCGATCCGATCATCACGCCGACCGACAACCTCCAGGAGTTCAAGAACCGGCCCAACTTCACCGCGGCCGTTCCGACCTCGCCGGGCAAGTGCAAGACCTACTGCATCCTGCTCGAGCCGCTGAAGAACGGCGCCATCGGTCGTGGGATCGTCGCCGGCATCACGCCGGTCAAGGTCAACGTGATCCGGGAAGACGATCGGTTCGCCGACATCGAGCCGGGCACAACGGCAAGTCTGCGGAGCGTTCCTTACGGTTCTGCCCGGATCCTGTGGAAGGAAACTGGCACGGGCGTGAAATGGGCCGTGGTCCGGTTGGGCGACCGGCCAAGGTTCGCCATCTTCCAACTGGCTGGATCGTGGACGCCGGCCTCGGAATCTAGCGGCTGGATGAAGATGACCGGCTGCAAGCCGGTGTTCTATTCCACGGCCACCTACACCTACGCCGTCGACAACGTCGAGGCGACCGAAACCGTGTGGCACGTCACGGGCTATCCGGGCGTCAGTCGCGTCGGCATGAAGAACTCGCACGTCAGCGACGGCCTCGCCCCGGTCAAGTACGGCTGCGGCGATTGGGTCTGGTGCATTTGGAACGACCAGGACTGCCGCTGGCAGGTGCTGGGAGATTACGAGGATATTTGGCGGTTCGAGCTGACAGGAGAACTCAAGTGCAACGGTTCCGCCAACGCCCAAGTTGTCGTCAATGAGCAGCTGATCTCGCTGTACATCCAGGTTTTCGACTCGCTCAAGCTGACGGCTAACTTGCCGGGGCAGAAAGCGGAATCGCGGGTCCGGGGCGCGGCAAAGTACTGGGCCGATTCCTGCCGATGGGAGGTGATCGCCATCGGTGGCAAATGCTCCAGTTCCAGTCCCAGCAGCGGGAGTTCGTCCAGCGGCAGCAGCTCGTCGAGTTCGCCGTCCAGCAGTAGCCCGCCCAGTTCGTCATCGAGCAGCCCGCCGCCATCCAGCAGCCCCAGCAGCAGTCCGCCCCCGGTCTGCGATTTCAGCGGCTCGGTCACCGTGGGCACGGGCGCCTTGTACCGCTCCGGCAACAGCGTCTGCCAGTCGATGGTCACGATGGTGTTTCAAGGGGGCCAACTCTGCAGCGTGGCCGCTGCCGGCACCTCCTGCGTGGACGTGTGCGACTGCGGGTCGAGCAGCAGTTCGAGCGCCCCGTCGTCCTCGCCGTCGAGCAGCCCGCCGTCAAGTTCACCGTCGTCAAGCCCACCGTCCAGTACGCCGCCGTCGAGTCCTTCGCCGTCCAGCGTTCCGCCAAGCGGCACCAGTCCGTCCAGCGTCACGAGCCCGCCGCCATCCAGCAGTCCGGTTCCGTCGTCCGTCGCCTCGTCGTCCAGTCCGGTGTGCGCCGGCCAATGCCAGTGGGTGGCCGAAGAAGACACGAGCGGCAGCAGTCCAGGGATTTCCAGCGGTAGTTCGAGCAGTTCCAGCTCCGGCAGCCCATGTGCGGGTGGCTGCACCTGGGCCAACTACAACAGCTATCCCTGGGGGCCGACGGTCAGTGGCCGGTCCGGGGCCTGCTTGGAGGCGACGGATTGCGAGTGCGACGGCCCGCCGTACTTCACCGGAGGCAACGCCACGGAGAACGTCAACTGCGTCCCCAAGGACACCAGTCCCTGCACAGGCAACTGTGAATGGGAAGCGTTGCTGATTAGCGGGAGCCTGCGTTGGACGCGCACCGCCAACAACTGCTCGCGGTGGTCGGAGTCCTGCTTCTGCCAGTGGCCCGGCTCCATGCCGTCGTTCTACGGGCAGATCACGTACACCTCGTGCGGAGGCGGCTAAATGACCCTGCGATGGAGAAAAGTGCAAGATTGCCCCAGTGTGCCGGGCTGCGACTGTCCGGAACCGGCGAGCCCGCCCAGTTCCGTGGGACAGACAGCAAGCACCGACTGTGGCGGTTCCCAAGGTAGCAGCTCTCACGGCAGTAGCGTTTCCAGCTCCAGTAGCAGCAGTAGCGGGTCGCCACCTCCCTTCGTCGAGCCGTGCTCTCCGTGTGCCGGTTCCTGCACATTCACGGCCGGTTTCAATATGTGGGTGCCCGGCCTTGTCTGGCTGGATGACGCTCACCAGCAGTGTGCGTCGGGGCAAGCCTACGGTTGCCGCTGCAAGCTCCCGTCCCGATCGCCCGACTTTGAGGGCGACACGCAAGCCTCGACCTGTACGTGCTGCCCCGGCTGCATGTGGGTCTGGTACGCCTCGCCGCACAACTACTGGGGCGAGGCGTCGGGCGGCTCCAACTTGGGATGCAGTTTCGGAGAAGCCTGCGGTGGCCTTTGCGGCTCGGCTCCCGATTGGACGCCCGAGGAAATCTCCCCCGGTGTTTATGCCTGCGTCACCTCGGAGTGCGGCGAAGACATGGCGACTGGCGGAAGTGGAAGCAGTACCAGTAGCAGTTCACCTTAGCGGAGAAAGAGATGGACGACTGCAAGCATCTAATCGGAAAGGCGTGTGACCTCGCGAGCCAACTGGCGGGCAAACCCGTCGAACCCCACAAGACGGCGTGCGATTTCTGCACGCTGAAATGCGACCCGGCAAGGTCGATCAATCGCGTTACCGTTTCGATCGCTATTAGCAGCTTGCACCAACAGGACGCGAAGCGGCAGGAGCTGCTCAACACGTATGGGCATCTTCTTCCCCGTGCCGACCCGCCGCAGAGTGGCGACCAACGGCTCGCCGTAGTCATCAGTGGGCACGGCCCCGGATCGCAGTTGTGGAAGTTGCTCGAATCGCTCGGCGTCAAGCACACCAACTCGTGTTCGTGCATTTCGCGCGCCGAGCAAATGAACGCCTGGGGCGTGGCCGGTTGCCGTGACCATCGCGACGAAATCCTCGGTTGGATGCGCGAGGGACAGGACCAGTTCGGCTGGCGGGACAAGCTGACCGCTGCCACGCGGGCGGTGACCACGGGCTTGGCCTTCCGCCTGAACCCACTCGACCCGTTCCCCGGCATCTTGGACGAGGCGATCCGCCGTGCCGAGGCGGCCGCCC
Source organism: uncultured Pirellulaceae bacterium (assembly GCA_964486845.1). Lineage (GTDB taxonomy): Bacteria > Planctomycetota > Planctomycetia > Pirellulales > Pirellulaceae > Anammoximicrobium. The sequence goes on along the minus strand of CAZAQY010000064.1, from coordinate 30,867 downwards.
AGCAAGCCGGTAACGTCCGCAAGGACGCTGAGTTCGGACGCCTCGTCGGACCCGTGGCCCAGGTGCGTCCCGAAAAGCTGATTTTGAAGTGCAACCTGTGTCCGGGCGACATCCTGACACTGACGGCAGCGGTCGAGTCCCTGCACCGGACCTATCCGGGGCAGTACGTCACTGACGTCCGCACCCCGGCCAGGGAAATCTGGCACGCCAATCCCCACGTGACGACCATCCTCGACAGCGAGCCGGGCGCTCGGGCCATCGACATGCACTACCCCAGCATCAACCGATGCAACCAGGAGGCGATCCCGTTCCTCGGCGGCTACACCGAGTACTTGGCGGAACAGCTGGGACGGCCCCTACGGCTGCAGACCAACAGGCCACATATATATATGTCTGCCGCGGAACTGGCCGAGCCGACTGCCATCGACGGCCCGTTCTGGATCGTAAATGCTGGCATCAAAAGCGATTACACCTGCAAGGCTTGGCCCATCGAGTACTTCCAGGAGGTCGTAGACCGCACCCAGGGCAAGATCCGCTGGATCCAGATCGGCCTGCGGGAGCATAACCATCCCCAGCTGCGGGGCGTCACGTCGCTGCTGGATTCCGGCCCGCCGCTGCGAGAATTGATCCGCCTGGCGTACCACGCCCAGGGCGGACTGGGGCCGGTCACGTTCCTGCAGCATCTGTGCGCCGCTTGGCAGAAGCCCTACGTGTGCCTGGTCGGCGGTCGGGAACCGGCCACTTGGGTCCAGTACCCCTATCAGCACACGCTGCACACCGTCGGCCAGCTGGACTGCTGCCGGCCCCATTCGTGTTGGCGAGCCCGCGTCGTGCCGCTGGGCGATGGCGACGACAAGGACAAGAGCCTGTGCCAGTACCCGGTCACCGAGGGCCTTACCCGGCCGGCGCCCAAGTGCATGACCATGATCCGGCCCGAAGAAGTCCTGCAAATCCTGGAGCGATACTCGTGATCCCCATTGCCGTTTGCACGGTCGCCCGACCGCAGCCCTACCTGTACGCCACGATGACCAGCCTGCTGGCCAGCGACTGGCACGGTGGCCCCGTCCACGTGTGCGTCGGCGGTCCCGATCAGCTCTACGCCAGGCCGTATGCCAGCGACCGCGTTACCATCCACCCGCTGACGGCCGACGAGTGGGAAACCATGCGCCACACGAGCGTCCACGCCCGCTTCAATGCCAACTACCGTCGCTGCCTGCAGCACGCCGGCGACGAGGGGCTGATCGTGCTGGAAGACGACATCCTGATGCGTCCCGACTGGTATCGATGCCTGCGCCTGGCCCTGGAGGAGATACAGGCCGCCGGACGCCGGGACTACGTGTTGGCGTTGTACTATCCCGGTGACGTTCAGCGATCGCCCCGCGGCGTTCACTACCAGTCCTACGTCGCCTCCAGCTTCTACGGCACCCAGGCGTTGTACTTCGCCCCCGGCGTCGCTGCCACGGTCGTGGACCACTTAGCAGCGACGCCCAGCCGTACCGTGGACATGGCGCTACGCAACCAGCTTGTCAAAGACCAAAACGTCTACGCGACGATCCGCAGTCTGGCCCAGCATATCGGCTACACGACCACGGGCCTCGCCGGCCACATGCACCGTGCCGCCGACTTCCACTTGCCGTGGCCCGAGGAAAGGGGCTACTAATGATCGCCGTGACCATCGCCGTGGGCGACCAGTACCAACGCCTCGCCGAGGCGGCCGCCGATTCCTGCCAGCGGTACACCGGGCTCGACGTCCACATCATTCGGGACACGCCGGGCGAGTACCAGCCGGCTCGCTACAAGCTGCAGTTGCTGCGACTGTTCCCCGGCGAAGCGATCCTGTACTTCGACGCCGACACTCGGTTTCTGAGGCACTGGGGCGTCCGCGGGCTGGATGACTTCCCGGCGTTCGCCGCGGTCCTCGACATGCCGTCCGCGGCACGCGACGACGACTGCAGGCACTACGGTATCGATCCGCAGAAATATGTCAACAGTGGGATCTGGATCGCGAACGAACGACACGCGGAGGCGTTCGCTTTGGCCGACGAAATATGCCACACGGCGGACTACCGCACGGGCTTCCGGTACGAGCAGACGGCGCTCAACGTAGCGATCCAGCGGCTGAACGTGCCCGTGGTGTTCCTCGATCGCCGCTACAACGCCATCTGCGACCCGGCCTGCAAGATGCCCGCCGACCCCGTGGTGGTCCACAGGGCGGGCGGCAAGCCGGGCGGGGGCCATGAACGCATCTTCGAAAGGACGATTCGCAATGCTCAGTGTGTATCCACATAGCCGCTACCTGGCGGGCCTGCTGCGAGCCCACCTGGACGATCCCAAGCGGCCGTTCGTTGGCGCCGAGGTCGGCGTCTACAAGGGCGGAACCTCGGCCCATCTGCTGCGTGAACTTCCGGGGCTGACGCTCTACGCCGTGGACTGTTGGCACCCGGGGCCGTTTCGCGACCCGCGCAACCAGTTCTCGATGATGGCCCAGCAGAAGGACCGCCCCGACGTGTTCGCCGCCTGGGAACGCGAGGCCCGCAGTAACACGGCGTTCGCGGGGGATCGCTGCCGGATCCTGAAAGCCGACTTCCGCGAGGCGGCTGAGCTGATCAACGATAACTCGCTGGAGTTCGTGTTCCTGGACGCGGCTCATTCCTATCGGGACACGATGGAACAGATCCTGTGGTACTCGCCCAAGGTCCGCGAAGGCGGATTGGTCACGGGGCACGACTACGGCTACCCGCGGGCCGGCTACGAGGTCGTTGCCCAGGCGGTCGATGCGGCGGCTCGGTTCTTTCGGGCGGACCTGCACGTGGACAAGGGGTCTTACGTCTGGTGGTGGCGGAAAGGGAAGTAACATGGCTTGCTGCAATCAAGCAACCGATCTGACCGTGGACAACGCGGCCACGAAAGTCCAGGAATTCATCGACGGGGAGCTGGTCAGGTGCGAGTATCCCGCCGGCCAGTTCGCCGGCCGCGGCATCGTGATCAACGCCGGCAAGCCTAAGTACTCGGTCGGGGCCTACGTCCTGATCCGCGTGCTGCGGGAATTGGGCTGCACGCTGCCGATCGAGGTCTGGTATCTGGGCGAGGCGGAACGCAACCGGGCCTGGGAGGAACTGGTCGCGTCCTTGGACGTCCGCTGCATCGACGCCTACGAGGTCCGCCAGCAGCATCCGCACGCCCGCCTGAACGGTTTTGAATCGAAGCCCTACGCTATCCAGTGGTCGCGATTCGCCGAGGTCTTGTACCTGGACGCCGACAACGTGCCGGTCCACGATCCGACGTTCTTGTTCGAGACGCCGCAGTACGCCCGCTGCGGGGCGATCTTCTGGCCGGATTACCACAGGCTGCAGCGTGATCGGGCCGCCTGGCGGGTGTTCGGGAACGTGCCCTATCGCGACGAGCCGGAAGTTGAGTCGGGGCAGATCGTGATTGACAAAGCCCGCTGCTGGCGGGCGTTGACGTTCGCGAACTGGTGTGGGGAACGCTCGGCGTTCTTCTTCCAGCACGTCTACGGCGACAAGGAACTGTTCCACCTGTGCTGGCGGAAATTGGGGCAAGAATACGCCATGTCATCGCGTGGCATCCACACCCTGCCGGGCACGATGTGCCAGCATGACTTCGAGGGCAATCGGCTGTTCCAGCACCGCAACGGGCGGAAGTGGACGATGTACGAAAACCCGCAAGTGCCTGGGTTCGACTTGGAGGCCGCGTGCGTCCGGTACATTGACGAGCTGAAGTGCGGCTGGTCGCCGGCCGCTCAGACGCTGCCCACCGACGCCGACCTTGCCGCGATCGCGGCGATGGATGGGCGGCGGTTCGAGTACCACCGGGTGGGCTACGACCACAGGCCGATGGTGTTTCGAGGCGACGGGACGTTTTCCTCGGGCGGGGCCGGCTGTGAGCGGTACTGGACGATTCGCGACGGTCGGCTGGTGATCGCGGGGGACGATGGGCGGTTGACGATGGTTCTGGCGGCGACGGCGGACGACGGATGGGAAGGGAGGTGGTTGGTGCATGAGAAGATGGAAATACGTTTGGAGGCCAGAACGTGACACGAACGCGCGGACGCAGAAGTGGTGCCGTGCGAACCAGCGTATGCCGCCGGTGTGGGCGAGAGTGGCGTCTGGCAGATTATCGGTGGGTACCGATCAAGGACAGCAGACTTCCGAGTTTCGGAGTGACTTTGCCCGAGCATTGTCGGATTTGATTTCGGGTACGTCCTGAAAAGAGGCGATGACACACTCCAGCAGTTTACGGTGAAAGGCCGTCTTCGCCTGCGCCAGCGAATAATGAACCCAAAGGCCGGTGCGGCGTGTGAGCACCAACCCCGCTCGTCGCAACTGGGCCAGATGGCGGGATACCTTAGGCTGGGGCACCTGGAGAATGGCGACGAAATCCCCCACGCACAGTTCACCGTCTCGCAGCAGGCTGAGAATGCGCAATCGCGTCCGGTCACACAATGCCCGGAACATCAAATCAATCTGGTCGGCAACGACTGGCTTGTCGGCCATAAGAATGCCCCTCGTCCGTAGGCTCCTCACCGCGATCCCTTGCCGCCGTCGAAAGGCGGTCAGCCGGGCATACGTCGAAGTGAAGATAATCTGTAGTCGTCCGTATGGATAAAGCGACTTGCGAAAAATCGCATGGACCGGCTGATTCATGGGGTTCTGCGGAACGTCAGCCATCCGAGCAAAGCCAAAAGACTCAGCGTAAACCACACGACAACGAAGGTGAGGCCAAACAGCAATGCACTTCCGCTGGGTGTGGTGAAAAAGGTTGGTGCCTGCTCGGCGCCGCGGGCCAGCCGAGACGTTATCGCGGTGACGATGGCGCGCGACACGAGGAAGGCGACGACAGCCGATCCCAACTGAAGAAGAAAAATGAGGCGATTCACGGTGCTCATCCTCGCGATCAGTCAGGTTGGATTTGGCCAACGCGGCACCGAGTCTGACGTTTGCGTTTGCCCTATTTCCTCCCACTGTCAGCAAGCCGGTTCGCTCACTGAGCCGCCATGCGGTCCGATCCGAGGGGCTCGTTCTCATTCAAATAGGATCGTTGGCCAGGCACGCTCGCGAACACACGCTCGTCGTACACGGCCAGGGCGTGCAGGGCGTGGCCCCTCGCACCGATTTCCAAGTCGTGCGTTTGGTGCTCCATCAACAACTGGATCAGATACTCGACCGACTTGACCACGCGTTCGTCACGCAACTGCTCGTCCGGCAAGGAACACACGAGCCATTCCAGGATGTGTCCGGTAGTGTTCAGGCGGCGATCGACGCTACCCCAGTCTGCCCGCCGACGTAACCACTCGCTACTGAAACTCCCGTCGGGATTCTGAAGTTTGAATGCGTAGTCGTAATAGTCCTCGACGTATTTCTTGGCTTTCAGCCACTGGCCATCGATCGGTTCGCCTCGTTTCTCGCGTTTGCGAACGGCGTAACTCAGCCCCAACATCCGGTGCGTCCCGCCGCATGTTCCGCCGATCACGGGCTGAGCGAGTTCTTCTTTGATTAGTCGGGGAATGTCCCAATCTTCACCGTCTTGATTCTGCCAGGCCGCGTCCGAGTCCAGGTAGTGCACCAGCGCAAGCAGCTTGAAGCTAAGTTCCGTTTTGGGCAGGCAGGTTCGCTTTTCGAATTCCACCAGATCGGACACAGTGAATACCTCACCGCCCAATTTCAAACCGTAGTCGATGGGGACCTTTGACAAGGCCAGCAACGAAAGGAACTGGCCATCGTGTCCCTGAACGCCTGGGCCAACGCGTGGCTTGATCCCCTCTTGGCGAATCGAGAAGACCCGTTGCCCGCGGCAGGGCATGTTCCAGCACAGCCAGCCGATGGCGTTTACCTGCCTGCCATCGGCCACGACCTCCGTGTCAACGCCATAAGCGACTAGCGTGTGCATGACTTCCCAGGGAGTGCGGTAAGCCACGTCCTCGCGATGCTGGTAGTAGTGAGCCAGGCACGCGCGTAGTCGATCGCGCAACGCGGTCATTTTAGGGGATGGATCACTTGGCGAATCAGACGCTTGGCTGACCGACCGTTGATCAACGCGTTCCTGTTCAGCTCCGGTGCTCCAGCGGACGGGCGATTGAATCAGGACCAGGCACGCGGTGACGAGAACAGCGATTCGACTCGTTCTGAAAGTCATCGTTAATCCCATTGAGCTGGAAGGCCAGATCTCAAGCAACGCGTTTCAACAACAACCGCGTCTGGAAGCAGTAACCACTGAACGCTGTTTACTTTGCCTGCTCATCGACGGCGGCCAACGCGACCACCTCCGCCTCGGCACCATTCAAGTCTGTCTTCACCCGAATCGTACGCTTCACGGCGCCCGGCGAATCGCTGGCGGTGAACTTGACGGGGACTAGGTGCAATGCCTTCGCTTCGTCGGACGCGTAAGTGAATTCAAAGCAGCCGCAGTCCGTGCTGATCTCCTGGATGTGAAACGGCTTCGAGGCCCGGACGACCAAGCGTTTGCTGACCGCCTGACCCGGACGTACCGAACCGAGATAAAGGGATGCTGGGGCGACGGAAACGAGCGACCGGACGCTGCCCTGGATCATCACGGGGATTTTCTCGGCCTGCGGGTCGTTGGTGACCAGCAGCAACTGCGTTCCCAGACTGCCAGCCGGTGCGTCGGCGGCAATCTTGGCTGTCAGTTCGTACGAGACGCGATTTCCCGATACAACGGGCTCGCCAAGTTCGCATTCCAAGTGGCTGGCGTTCCCCAGGACATCCATGATTTTCCAGTCGGCATCGCCGTAGTGCGTTACGGTCAACTTGCGGGAGGCGTCCGCACCATGCTCAACCTCGCCGAAGTCAAATCCCGATGGCTCGAGCAGAATGTCGCCCCGGATAAAGACGGTCACCTTCAACTGCACTTCCGCGTATCGCGGCTTGTCGAAAACGACCGTCAAGGTCGAACTTTGATTGCCGCGCAGGCGTTGGCTGTTGATACTGGCCACGACCTCGCCGCTTTCGTAGGTGGCCAGCGAATCCTTGGTGACCCGCACGTCGCTGCAACCGCAGCTGGAACGTACGCGGGCGACATGCACGTCGTACAAGTACTTGTTGGTGAACTTGAAGGCAAATTCGGCCTTCGCACCCGCCGCGATGGTTCCAAACTCATGCTGGGTGACCTCGAACATGTCTCGCGACCAATCCGCTGCCGAAGCGCGGGCAGAGAACAACGAAATCGCGACCAAGGCGAGGTGAAACACGCCCGTGGTTATGGTGCCGGCGACCACGGGTCGAAATTGCAGACACATCTTCGCAACCTCCTTTCCACCTTGCTGCACGGGGCGGCGAGCGGAAGCAAAACCATACGAGATCACTGGCAGATTCGTCCGCCATCCGATTTCGGTTCGTGGTCCTGGCATGCCTCCGGAAGCGAGTTGACCAGACCTTTCAGCCGTTGGAGTGCTCCCGGCGCCAGACAGTAACAGACCCGCGGCCGATCAATCGTCCCTTGGATCAAGCCGGCCTCTTTAAGGATCTTCAAGTGCTGAGAAACAGTCGATTGTGCCACCGGCAACTCATCCACTAATTCGCCACACACGCAATTCGTTCGGTTGGCCAGCAACCGCACGATCTTGACCCGCAAGGGGTGTCCGAGGGCCTTGGCTAGGCGAGCTAGATCCTTGTCCGCGTCTACGCTCCCTGTCGTCCGAGCCCGCGTCGTTCCCGGTCTCTCCGAGTTCATCGTTTTCAACATGTCGAACGCCTCCCCGTTTCTGGTATCGAATATCGTCGATTTACGATAGGCAAATGACCATTTCTTGTCAAGGGGCTAAAGCCGCGCTGCTGAGCAGCATCTGTGGTCGGCTCTTACCGGTTTGGCAATGGGCGCAGCTGGTTATGGCCGAGAAGAACGCACAATCGTTGCCGACCGACCAGCGTCTTCGCATCCAGACGGAAAAACCCGTGCGTCCCGCCATCTTCTCATTACGTGCAACCTTATCGTGATCTATGTTTCTTCGCTGGCTGGGTGCCAGCAGGCCTTGCGCACATCGGCTGGCGACAACAGTTGTGCCAGTCAAAGCGGGCGCATCCGTTGGTCGTCTTATTCGGTTTGGCTAAGGTCCGCCTTTTTTTCGGCCGATGAAATCCGCTAAGCCGGATATGCGAATGGCCGGTTCGAGAACCGGACAACGAACGCGGACGCAGTTTTGATCGAGATGCGGCGCACGAGTCAGCGGGTCGAGGAAGAGTGACGCGGAGGAATAGGAATCCAGCCGCCGGATACAAAATGACCGGGGGTGATCGGCAACGGGACTGCTGGCACTGCTGGGGAGACTTGGATTGGGGGGCATGATGAGAATCCTTGCCAAGAGCCTTGCGCTGGCCAGCATTGTCGTGCTGTGGTGCGGGACGGCCCGCGCCAGCTACCTCGGCGCGGCGAGCTACTCGAAAACTCACCACGGTGCAGTTGGAACGGGCTGCGAATGCCCGACCAGCTGCCTGACTACCGTCAAGACGCGAAACCGGATCGTCTTCGTTCCGGAAACGCGCACGGTGACCAAGACCGTGCTCGAACGCGTGGTCGTGCCACAATCGGTGACCGTCATCCAGCACGTTCCCGAAACGCAGTATCGCAACGAGGTGTACACCGTGACCAAGCCGGTCTGGGACACCCGGATCAAGCAGGTTCCCTACACCGTCCTGCGACCCGTGTGGGAAACGTGCGTCAAACAGGTTCCCTACACCGTCCTGCGACCCGTGTGGGAAACGTGCGTCAAACAGGTTCCCTACACCGTCATGAAACCGGTTTGGGAAACGCTCTCGAAACAGGTCCCCTACACGGTGATGAAGCCGGTCTGGGAAACCTGCGTCAAGGAGGTTCCCTACACGGTGATGAAGCCCGTCTGGGAGACGCACGCCAAGCAGGTGCCGTACACCGTCCTGCGGCCGGTGTGGGAAACGTGCGTGAAGCAAATCCCCTACACCGTCATGAAGCCCGTTTGGGAAACGCGGACGAAACAGGTCGCTTACACGGTGATGAAGCCGGTGTGGGAGACGCACATCAAGGAGGTCCCCTACACGGTGATGAAGCCCGTCTGGGAGACTCACGAAAAACAGGTCCCCTACACCGTTCTGCGGCCAGTGTGGGAAACTCGCGTCAAGCACATCCCGTACACGGTCATGAAGCCGGTCTGGGAAACGCGGACCAAGCAGGTCGCCTACACGGTGATGAACCCCGTTTGGGAGACGCACGTCAAGGAGGTCCCGTACACGGTGATGAAGCCCGTCTGGGAGACGCGCACGAAACAGGTGCCCTACACCGTGTACCGCAAAGTCTGGGAGACTCACACGCGGGAGGTGCCGTACACCGTGGTCCGGCCCATCTGGGAAACTCGAACCAAGGACGTCTGCTACACCGTCATGACCCCAGTTTACGAGACACGGGAACGCGAAGTGTGCTACACGGTGTTGAAACCGGTCAAGTACACCAAGACGGTCCAGGTCTGTTCGGGGCGCTGGGAGACGCGGGTCGTCGAACCCGGATGCGGGGGCGAGAAGAACGCGGCGGTTCAGCGTTCGGCAGTGACGCAGCGGGTCTGGGTGCCGGAAGTCGTCGAGCAGGAAGTTGAATGCACTCGCTACGTGCGTGAAACGTGTGTGAAGAAGGTCCCCTACACCGTCTGCCGCATGGTGCCCGAACAACGTGTCAAGACATGCACGTACCGAGTCTGCCTGATGGTCCGCGAGACCTGTGTCAAGACTTGCACCTACCAAGTGTGCCGTACCGTGCCGGAACAATGCGTCAAGACTTGCACTTACCAAGTCTGCCAGATGGTGCCGGAGCAGCGAGTCAAGACTTGCACCTACCAAGTCTGCCGGATGGTGCCGGAGCAACGCGTCAAGACGTGTACTTATCGGGTCTGCCAGATGGTGCCGGAACAACGGATCAAGACCTGCACCTATCAGATCTGCCGGATGGTCCCGGAGCAGCGCCTCAAGACCTGCACCTACCAGGTCTGCCGGATGTTGCCGGAGCAACGAGTTAAGACCTGCACCTACCAAGTGTGCCGCATGGTGCCCGAACAGCGGGTGAAGACGTGTACCTACCAGGTCTGCCGGATGGTGCCGGAACAACGCGTCAAGACGTGTACCTACCAGGTCTGCCGGATGGTGCCGGAACAACGCGTCAAGACCTGCACCTATCGGGTCTGTCGGATGGTGCCCGAACAACGCGTCAAGACGTGTACCTACCAGGTCTGCCGGATGGTGCCCGAACAACGCATCAAGACCTGCACCTACCGGGTCTGTCGGATGGTGCCCGAACAACGCGTCAAGACTTGCACATACCAGGTCTGTCGGATGGTGCCCGAACAACGCATCAAAACCTGCACCTATCGGGTCTGCCGGATGGTACAGGAACAATGTGTACGCCGGGTGGCATGCACCGTACTGAAACCGGTGGAATGCACCAAGACCATCCTGTGTACCAAGATGGTCCCAAAGACGTTGACATGCACGGTGACTCGGCGGGTCCCGCGGTTGGTGACGGAGTGCGTGACAACCTGCGTCTCGACTGGTTCGTGCTGCCGGAAGGAGAAAGAGGCGATCGAACCGTCCTGCAAGGGTTGACCAAGTTGTCGAGAAACGGTTCGGGGTGTTGCGTGGGACGGGGGCGAGTCGAGTGCTTGGAGGGCAAGTTGACTCGCCCCCCGCCCTTGCCCATATCGTTTGTAGAAAAAGTGAATCGAGGGGCCTGGCATTCCGATATCAGCGATGACGGGATCGTGGGGCATCGAGTACGGAGGAGCATGGCGTGCAGCGAGCCGTTGAACTATTCAAGACGTTGGGCGACGAGACCAGGTTGCGAATCTTGAACCTGCTCGGCGAACGGGATGTTTGCGTTTGCGAGATGGTCGAGATCCTCCGGTTGGGCCAGTCCAAGGTCTCCCGGCACCTCGCGGCATTGCGACATGCTGGGCTGGTCGACTGTCGGCGCGAAGGGATGTGGGTAATCTATTTCCTCGCGCCGGCGTGCAGTCCTCTCCATCAGATGATGCGAGATTGGCTAATGGCGATGAGGCACGAGAATGTCCGCAGCCGGAACGATCTGGAGGCGTTGCGCGAGTTCGCCACGCACCACGGGCACTGCCTGGGGACAAGTCGCGAGCCGCCGCCACCTGCCGAAAGCCGGGAACCGATGGATCGACAAATTGAAGTTTGTGGGGCGGCCACCTAGTGCCTCGGTTCGCAAGAGGCACGCATCGTCGACATGTGCCTGTACCTCCGGCTTCAGGTGGTCCAGGCCGCCGGAACGGGGAACTACAAACGTCCGGTTGCGGCCATGCCGCACGAACCATGCACATGAAGGTCAACGTCGTTCTTTCGTGACGACCATATCCGGCTATCCGGTTCAGCGTATTGAGGCGTCTCGGCATTTCGTCTGGATCATGTTTCAGGAACGTATCATGTCTGTTCAACTTCGCGTGACTCCTTCGATCCCGATGGCAGCACGGACGATCGTGGCGGCTACAGGGGCGTGGCTGTTGTCCTTGGGTGTTTGCGCCGCAGCGGCGTCCTGGCCGATAGCTGACGCCCTGAAGCTGCAGCCAACCCAAAGTGCCGTGGACATCGACCGGCCGACGCCCGACCAAGTAGCCGCCTGCACGTTCTTGACGCACAAAGACAGCGGCCAAATCGGCTGGCTGGTGAAGTCTCCGGACGGATTGGTCCTGCGGTGGTTTGTGGACACCAACGGCGACAATGTCCTCGACCGCTGGAGCTACTACAAAGATGGCCTGGAGGTCTATCGCGACGTGGATACGGATTTTAATCGTCGCGTCGATCAATGCAGGTGGTTTTACGCCGCCGGGACTCGCTGGGGCGTCGATGCGAACGAGGACGGCACGATTGAGCAATGGCGGTCGATCAGCGCCGAGGAGTTGAGCGCCGAGTTGGTGGATGCCTTGGTCCGGCGTGATCCGGCCAGAATCCAGCCGCTGCTCCTTTCGCCGGCCGACGCCGCATCCTTGGGAGCGGGGGAGACGTTGCTGAAACGCCTGAATCAGCGTCGCGAGCAAACCGCCGATCAACTGGCGGAGTTCTTGAAGAGCCAACAAGCCGTTACGGAAGCGGCGAAGTGGGCGTCCTTCGCGGGTAGCCGCCCGTGGCTGATTCCTGCGGGGACGGACGGTGCAAAAAAGGACGTGCGTCTGTACGAGAGAGCCCTGGTCGTCGTCGAAGACGCGGGCGCTTTCAGGCACCTTGAGCTGGGCACGCTCGTGCAAGTCGGCGAGGCTTGGCGAATCGTCGACCTGCCGCGTGTCGAGTCGCCAACGGACACAGCTCAGGACAGCCATCCCGCCAGCCTGTTTCCCGCAGCGTCTCCTGCCGCTACGACGGGAAAGGGTTCCGCCGGCGACGCGGACTATCAGAAGTTGCTCACGGAATTGGCGGAGATTGACAAAGCGGGGGCCAATCCTCAAACGGAACCATCCGCAGCGACATCGGCAATACGAGCGGATCTCCTAGAGCAACTGGCCGCCAAGTCGCCGAATTCCGAAGATCGAGCGATGTGGACTCGTCAGCTGGCGGACATGCTGCTCGCGTCCGTCCAGTCGGGCACGTTCTCCGAAGGCATGACCCGCCTGGACCGGCTTGTCGCTCAGTGGGAAAAGCAAGCCGAGCAGAAGGACTTGGCCGCGTACGTCAGTTTTCGCCGGCTGACAGCGGCCTACGCCGCCGGCCTGCAAGATGAAAAGGCCGATCCCCAACAGGTGCAAGCAGAAAGGACCAAAAGCCTGCAGGCGTTTGTGGACTCGTTTCCCGACAGCGAAGACACGCCCGAGGCGATGCTCCAACTCGGAGTCAGCGAGGAATTCGCCGGACAAGTGCCGCAGGCTACGGACTGGTATCGGAAGCTGGCCGAGCGATTCGCCAAGAGCGCACCGGCCGAAAAGGCCCGAGGAGCGCTACGGCGGCTGCAACCCGCGGCCGAGGCGATCACTTTCCGCGCCAGCACGCTGTCGGGGACCAGCCTGGACCTGAAAGACCATCGCGGGAAACTCGTGTTGTTGCACTACTGGGCGACCTGGAGCCCTTCCAGCACCGCGCAGATGCCCGCGTTGGCCGAGGTGCAGAAGCAGCACGGTTCGAACGCCCTGGCTGTGATCGGGATCAACATGAACGATCGCCGCGACGAGGCGTCCAAGTACGTCACGGAACAGCGCATCGCTTGGCCCCAAATTCATGAGCCGGGTGGACTCGACGGCCCGCCGGCCGATTGGTTCGGGATCTTTTCAGTGCCCACCATCGTGCTGATCGATCGAGAAGGCCGCGTGGTGAAACACGGCGCCGACGTATCAGAAATGGAAAGGGAGATCCGGACGCGGATTCAAGGAAATAAGCCATGAGCGAGAACCGTTCAGCAATTGCCGACGTGCTCCGCAGACCATTCTTATGGGCAGCCGGTGCGTTCGTGCTGGCCACGGCCGCGGTCACTGCCTCGCGGACACCGTCCGCAACGCCCGCGGCGGGCAACCTCGCCGCAATCGACGCCCCGGCCGCCGCTGCCGCCGATAACGTCGGGCCGACGGCCCACCCCGCGCAACAGGCGGGCCCGGAGTCGTTGTCCCGCGCGTTTCGAGCGGCGGCCTTGCGCGTGCTTCCGGCGATTGTCGAAATCAGGGATACGTCCTCCGAGTCGGCCATCGGCTCCGGCATTCTGATCGACGCTTCAGGAATCGTCCTCACCAACCACCATGTCGTGGAAGAGGCTCAGCGCCCGGTCATCCAACTTGCCGATGGCCGGCGGTTCGTCGCGCAGGACGTGAAATCCGATCTGCGGTCCGATCTGGCCATACTCCAGTTCGAATCGCCGACGCCGCTTCCGGTGGCGCATCTCGGCGACTCGAACCGGCTGCAAATCGGCGATTGGATTCTTACCCTGGGCAGTCCCCTCGATCTTCGCCAGACGGTCAGCGCCGGGATTATCAGCGCCACTGGCAGAAAGTTGGAGATGGCTGGCGACGTGCGGCTTATCCAGACGGATGCGGCGATCAATCCCGGCAGTTCGGGCGGCGCGCTGGTCGATCTCCGCGGCGAAGTGGTCGGTGTGACGACCGCCATTGCCAGCCAGGATGGCGGCTACCAGGGGATCGGATTGGCAATTCCATCCAATCTTGCGGTCTGGGTCGTGGATCAGTTGCGAACGCACGGCCAGGTGCGGCGGTCCACGATCGGGATCACGACGGTAACAGCGCCGCCGTCTTACGACGCGCAAATGGGATTGTCGCCCTCCCACATCAAAGTGACTCAAGTTGGCAGCGGATCGCCCGCCGAAGACGCTGGCTTGCAGGTGGGCGATGTGATCGTGGCCTTCGACAAGACCAAGATTCAGGATTCTGGTCTGCTGGAAGAATTGGTCCAGCTGCAGGAGGTGGGATCGAAACATCGTTTGGAGTTCATGCGTCAGGGCAGGACCACTGTCGTCGAGGTGGTGACCGAGCAAGCGGCCACGCCAGCCGAAGTTGCGTCCGACGACCTGACGCATGACGCCGATCCCACGGAAATCGTTTACAGCCGCGATCTGCAGATCGAGGTTGCTCCCGTCGCCGGACCAGCCGCGTCCGCCGGGAGCGGTCCAACGGACACGGGGGTCCTCGTCATCCGCACCGATCCGTCCGGCCCTGCTTTCCGCGCCGGGGTGCGCGAGGGGATGTCGATCCGCCAAGTCAACCAGCAGTCGGTAGAGGATATCGACGCCTTTGTGGATCTCATGGAGCGCGCGTCCCTTGCCGACGGCATCGAACTCGTGTTGCAGGGGCCCCAAGGACGCGGGAAGCTTGTAATTAAAGAACCGTAACGCGGCAGCGGAACGTAGGGCACAGACGACGAGCGACGTCAGACTCTCGTCGAGAACGCGGGACGGCGTCATCATCCGCCCCAGCGTCATGGATTCGCATCACCTGGATAGGAAACGCCCTTTCAAGGTTTCGATTCCTTCGCCTCAGGGCACCTGCCCAAATGCGTATGGCATGTGTCGCAACGCATTTTCACCATCACATCGGCTCGGCCAGCTTTTCCGTGACAAGTCACGCACGAATTGGTTTGCGCTGACAGCCCGGCGAATTGGCTGGCAGGTTCCTGCGACCGATTGAGCAACTCGACCGTCTTCAGGACGACGTCGGAGGTCAGCCGCCGGCACCGTTCTCGTTTCTCCGGACGGAAAGCGTCGCACCGCGAGACTTCACACCAGCGGTTCACGGACACGTGGCACAGCACGGACTTCGCAATACTCGCCGGGACATCCATGGGAGCGGCGGTTTGTGCCGGGCGAAACAGAGGAAGTCTCGTCTGTTCGTACCAAGAGAACAGCTCGCCGATCAATTCTGACCGCCGCGAGCCGTCGTTGCCTGGGTAGACTAACCCGATTACCGCCGCCGCCCCATTCAGGGCGCCGCACAGGCTGCCCCAGCCGCTGACACCGCCTTCGCCGTAACGCATCATCTCCAGCGGGATGGATCGATACGGCTCGCCCACCAACTCGCCCAGGCTCGAGACGATGCTGGCGAACGTGGCGTACATGCAAGCGCCTTCGGGGTAGATGCGATAGGCTTTGTCGGCGACCATGGCTGCGTCGAGGGGGACGAGCGTCCTTCCCTTGGATGCGTCCGATCCGGCGTTTTCGCCGGCCGGCACTTCGGCCGCGCGGCAGGCCAGCAGGCCGGCACCGGCGACCAGCCCCACCGAACTCAAAACTTCGCGTCGTGTGAAACTCTTCATGCTGCAATCTCCTTCAGGAAACGTATCTCAAACCGAACGGATGATATCGCCAATTGGCGAAAAGCCTAACCATGATTTGCCGAATGGCACTGTCGATACCAAAGCCTTTTCACGGCGGGAGTTACGACGGCCGCGGCGGTGTCGGCGCGGGGGGTATTTCTAGCAGGGAGGCGGCCGGATGGCGAACGACGGGGAAGACAGGCAGTCGGTGCGAGTACAGCATCGCACGCGCGCACACTGAGCGGGTCGCTGTACAAGCAGCGATTAGATGGGAGCCAGATATTAACCATTGGGAAGTAAGCGTGAGTCTCCTATGCGAAAGGAAGATGTGTCCCGACACTGCTACAGTGTCGCCGCTGGATCATCTCTTAGCATCGCACGAGCCTCCTCGCGTGGTCGGGTGAGTAACTGTTGAATCTTGGGGCGTCGTTTCACCGCGCGAGGCTCCACCCGGTATGGGCGATTGCCAACTCGATGAGATGCAATGGAGGCCAGCTTCTGAGTGGCAAACGCAGTCAGCGCGGATGGCGCAAGAATACTCGCGTAGGTCATCATCCCAGAGACGCTCTGTAGTGCACCAGCGAAGCTGACCGTCCTAGGAGTCTGTTCATGAACTACGGCCGCGGCAGCCATGGTCCGCCGAATCAGATTGTAAGCCAAGCAATGTACCCACAGCTCCTTCCGAACCATATCGGGAAACTGGCCGCGAAGATCCTCCAGATTCATCGTGACCTTGTTGCTTCGAATGTCTACCTCAACGTTCCATCGCTCCCCGTACAGATCTCCCACTTCGCTCTTGGGGTACTTCTTCGGCGAGGCCAAGGTCGTGACAAGTATCAGCTCAGATGCACGGGAGTTGGGCGTCGTGATGGTGACAGTCAACTCACGAACGGTAAGCTTGTCGTGTTTTGCCCCTGGCGGATGTTGAGCTTTATCTATGTGCTAGAGTTTAACTCAGCCACAGAAAGGCAAAAGCTCGATGTCGAATCGGAAGTATTTCACGCCTGAAGAGAAAGTAGCGATTATTCGGCGGCACCTCCTCGAAGGAGTGGCCGTCTCCGATCTGTGTGAGGAACTGGGGATTCACGCCACCCAGTACTATGCTTGGCAGAAGCAACTGTTCGAGAACGGCGCCGCGGCCTTGGAACGCCGGCCCAACCAAGCCAACCAGCGACGCCAGAACGACGCACGCGACAAGAAGATCGCCCAGTTGGAGGAAAAGCTGCAACGCAAGAACGAGGTGGTGGCCGAATTGCTGGAGGAGCACGTCCAGTTAAAAAAAGCCATTGGGGGAACCTGAACCGAATCTGGGTTCCCCCCGACATCCGCGACAGTCTGGTGGACTACGTGACGCGCTGGCAGGAACGCGCCGAGGTCTCGGCGCTCCAGATCTTGCAATGGCTCGGGGTTCCTGAGGGGACGTATTACAAATGGAAACAGCGGTACGGCAAAGCCAATGAACACAATAGCTGGATTCCGCGGGATCACTGGCTCAACGAGTGGGAAAAACAAGCCATCATCAAGTTCCACTTCGAGCATCCGCTGGAAGGCTATCGCCGCTTGACCTACATGATGCTCGACGCCAATGTGGTCGCCGTCGCTCCCTCCACCGTTTATCGCGTCTTGCAACGCTCCGGGCTGATCAAACGTAGCAAAACCAAACCCTCCCTAAAAGGTACCGGTTTCCGGCAACCCCTGGTCCCGCATCAGCACTGGCACGTCGATGTCTCGTACGTGAATATCGCGGGTACCTTCTACTACCTGATCAGCGTCCTGGACGGCTACAGCCGGTTCATCGTCCACTGGGAACTTCGCGAACGATCCACCGAAAGGGATGTCGAACTCGTGCTGCAACGCGCCCGGGAGAAGTTTCCCGGGTCGACTCCACGGATCATCAGCGATAACGGTCCCCAGTTCGTGTCCCGGGAATTCAAACAATACATCCGGATCTGTGGGATGACGCACGTCCGCACCTCGCCCTACTATCCCCAAAGCAATGGGAAACTCGAACGGTATCATCGCACCATCAAAATGGACTGCATCCGGCCTGGCTGTCCCTTGACGCTACAAGACGCTCAACGCATCGTGACCAAATTCGTCGAAGACTATAACGAGCGGCGTCTCCACAGCTCCTTGGGGTACGTCACCCCGCGAGACAAACTGCTGGGGCGAGAGCAGGAAATCTTCCTCGACCGCGATCGTAAACTCGAAGCGGCTCGAGAACGCCGAAAACAGGAACGTCAGGACGCTCGAAATGGAGGAATGTGTTATACTCGTACTGCCTGATCGGAGGATAGGGCTCTGCTGAGGAGCAACCCGAGCGCCTTTCAGGATCGGAAGCGAGTGCGGCCGGCGGACAATCGTCCGCCCGCCCACTGGCCAGCACACGCTTTCGAGGCAATGCGCAAAACCTCGGGGGGTTTGGGGGGCTGGCCCCCCAACATAGTAAGAACAGCCGGAGGTCCCTGCTCGTTTTACTCTTTACTCTCCAACTCGAACACAGCGAAACTCAACATCCCGCTGAACCAAAACAGTCGGGCATACGCTCGTACGTCTCTTGATCCATCCAATCAGGACGCACTGGTTTCTCCCACGTCACAACGTGATCCTGTTCACCCAAACGCTTGCCCTTGGCATAGTCAGTCTTCCGCCGTTGATGCTGAGGGAAAATGACGTCCACTCCGCGTTCCTGCAGTAGGGCGATCATAAAATACGAACAATAGCAACTGTCGCCCAGCAAGATGTCGCTCGGATTCAGACGATCCAAAAGCGCGCGTAACAGTGCGGGCTCACCAGTCTCCTTGCCCTCATAAGGCGCCTCGGCAAAACCACATACGGCCCCGGTTGCCAAGGAGGACAACAACACAAACCGAAGAATAGGAAACCCCAGCCCGAGTTGCTGCGAGGCCAGCTGAGGCCATTCCGCTTGGTTCTGCTCGGTGTCGGGCATCGTGAGTGTGGAACCATCAACCATCTTGACGTGACGGCCCCACCGAAGCCAGGCTTCCGGCGCCGCCTCTTCAAGAGCATCAGCAACCTTGTAGGTCAAACGCCGCAGGGCGGACTCCGGCAATTTGGCTCGGGCGCGACAATAAGCACCGCTGTCCGGCGACGGCGCACGGAGGCCCAGTGCGAGGCACAGCGTTCGCACACGCTCGACAGCTGCGTTGCAAGAACGTTGAACGCCGGAATGAATCGCCTGTGACAGGAAAGCCCACAGGGTCAGCGCCGGCGTATACACATCATCAGGCTGGTCGCCGAACGCTACGCCTTCTTCGTCGAAGACTCGCTGAATCTCGTCCGCAGTCAGAGCCTCGGAGAACGGCAAGCCGTCAGCCTGCAGAAAGCCCTGCTGTACCGCGTCATAGCTCTGGCGTCGATCTGGGCAGATGTGGTATGACATACAAAAGCCCTCCTTGACTTGCTGGATTTACGCAGCTGCATCAGGGAGGGCCTTGCGGTGTCGTCAAAGTAAGGCATGGAGGGCCTTGTGGCAACACCAAACTGCAAAGACACGGCGGAATTTACAAAAAAGTCGGCCGGATGTCGATGGGGAAGGTCTGCGCATGTGTCGCTCGAACCGACTTTTGAGCGATTCCGTCGCAAGTCTGGCCGCCAACGCCGCTTACGATCCACGTCCGATACGACAGTGCCATTCATGATTTGCCCCTTTGCAACCATCGGGTAGAGTTCTAGGGATGGATTTGTGTTGCGATCACGTCCTCCCCCTAACCGGAGGTACAGCCATGAAATGGGGTTTGCTGTTGTTTCCAGTGCTGACGGTTGTCCTGCTCTCAATGGTCGGCTGCCGCTCTACGTCCTACGAGACGTATCAGCCTGCCATGTCCATCGCGCCTCCGACAATCACCTACCGCGCCGAGAGCCCAGCCCCATCCCTCAGCTCGCCCAGTCCGTCGTGCGGCCCCGGTTGTCGTTCCTGTCCCGGAGGCTCCGCGTCCTCGTGGTCCGAACCGGGACGGTTCACGCCCGCGAGCGGTTGAGCGGCCTCCGTATCGGTGCCGTCCAACGGTCGTCAAATCGCATACTTGCGTCCGTCCGCGTCCGCCGCGCCGCGAACGACCGCCAGCAGGGGCTCGGCGCCCACGGGAGCTTCGCTCAGCCAGGGGACGATCGCCGTACGCGACGCGAACTGCCGGACGACTTCGCAGATGTAGGCCCTTTCATGATGCTGTCTGGCCAGCAGGACCGGATCGGTGACCAGCAGCGGCGCCAGACTCTGGTTGATGACCCAGGCAAACGGGCGGATATCGGCCCGCACCAGGTCCTCCTGCAACTGGGCCGCTTCATGCACCGGGGTCGCTTCGGGCAGCGTGATCAGCAGGACCCGCGTAAAGTCCGGATCGCGCAGGCGAGGGAGCAACTGCTGCACGCTGCCCGGAACCCCGCTCGACTGCCGCGACAGCTCGCGGTGGTAGGCCAGGGTGGCGTCCAGCAGGAGGATGGTGTGGCCCGTGGGGGCCGTGTCCAGGACCACGAATCCGTCTTGGCCCTGGTCCACCGCTCGGGCGAAGGCGCGAAACACGGCGATCTCCTCCGTGCAGGGCGAACGCAGGTCTTCCTCCAGCAGAGCCAGGCCCTGGGCATCGAGGCCCGCTCCCGCGCTGGCCAGCACCTCGGCCCGGTAAGCTTCCGTTTCCGTCTGAGGGTCGATCCGCCCGACGGTCAATCGCTCTGGAATCTGGCCTACGGCGTCGATCACGTGCGCGGCGGGATCGGTCGTGGTCAGATGGACGCGATGCCCTTGCCTCGCCAACTCGACGGCAATGGCCGCTGCCACCGTCGTCTTTCCCACGCCGCCTTTCCCCATCGTCAGAATCACGCCTCGGCCTGTCGGAGCGATCTGGTCGATGACGTCGGCCAGCGTGGGGGGAAGGACCTCCAGGTGACTGGAGTGGCTCTTTGCCAGGTACGGAGCGTCGCGCGTGCCTTGGAGCATGGCCCGCAACGCCGCGACGCCGATCAGGTTATGCGGAGCCAACGGCAGTTCCGTACGCGGGAACTCAGTCAGTCCCTTCGGGATCGCCGCCAGTGCGTCCTGCCCGCGCTGTTGCATCGCGCGGGCAATCGGATCGTCGGCCCGCTGCGCGCGGAACACGGCATTCACCACCAAGTGCTGATTCCGCACTCCCAAGGCGGCCAGCTCGCCGCTGGATCGCTCTGCTTCCGCCAGCGCCGAACGTTCCGCGCGGCTCACCAGCACCAGGGTCGTCGCTTGCGGATCGGAGAGCGCCTGCACGGTGTCCTTGTACAGTTGATGCTGCCCCTGCAATCCGGCCAGCGGGCCCAGGCAAGACGTCCCGCTCGTGTTCGCGTCGATGAAGCCGCTCCACGCCGCCGGCAGCGACAGCAGCCGCAAGGTGTGCCCGGTCGGCGCGGTATCGAACACGACGTGGTCGAAATCGGCGGTGCTCTGCGAGTCGCCCAGCAACCGCGAGAATTCGTCGAAAGCCGCGATCTCCACGGTGCAGGATCCGGAAAGCTGCTCCTCCATGCTGTTGACGACCGCGTCGGGCAATACGCCCCGATACGGACCGACCAGCCGTTCGCGATACTCGCGAGCCGCCTCGTCGGCGTCCAGGTTCATCGCAAACAGCCCCGGCACGTCCGGTATCGCCGTCGGCTGGCTGCCCAGCGGCACGCCCAACACTTCATCCAGGTTCGAGGCCGGATCGGTGCTTACGAGCAACACGCGTTTGCCGCGGTCGGCCAGGCCCACCGCCGTCGCGCAGGCCAGCGATGTCTTGCCAACGCCTCCCTTGCCGGTGAAGAACAGATTGCGAGTCGCGTGCGAGAGAAACTTCATGACATTTGTCCTTTCAGGCCTCCGTTCGATCGCGTCGATCTAATCGCATATCGTCGAACTACGATGAAATAAAACAAAAAAACGGCGGCGGAAGCCGCGTGGGTGATGCGCCTCAGTAGCACTTCTGCGTGGCTCCTTCTGTTCCGCCTGGGCAGCAGGGCGCGATTTTGAGCAGTTGGACTTCGCGCTCGGCTGCCAAATGTTTCCCGGCCAACTTGAGGATCGCTTGGGCGGCGGCTTCCTTGACCTTGCGAGCGGTGGCCACTGCCAAGGCGATATCGTCGCGTGCCACCCCGGCCTTCTGGGCTTCCTGGAGGTGATACTTGAAACAAGGTTCGCAATTCGCGCCGATCGCCGCCCCGATGGCCACCAACTCCTCGACCGCGCGCGTGTACAGGCTCCCCTCCGTCGTGAAATCCACGCCTGCCAAGGCCGCCAACTCGTCGCGCGATGGATACTCACGGCGGGATATAATTTCGCCATCCAGCAATATCAGCGGCAAGCACTTTTCGCCTTCCGCTACCAGCGTCTGCTTGACCGCCGCGTTGTCCACGAAGGCCTTGGGTTGCTGGGCCAGATTGTACCGCTCCACCTCGACGCCCTGAGTCCGCAACCACTCCAGGTCGGCAGCAAAACGCGGCAACTGCGGATCGACTTGCGGCCCGCAGACACCCGTCGAGCAGCACATAGCGGGATCAAAAACCTGCAATCGGGTCATGAAACATTCTCCAAGAAATTGTTTACCGTAAAATGCCTCGTCGGCGGCGTCTCATCTTACTGTTCATCGTCGATTAACGATATAACGGTGGGCCAGACACGTCAAGGGGGGCAAGCCGATAGAAATTTCTCAGACGAGCGGCAGGAAAATACGCACCCATCGCCGAGAGCCCGGTTGCTACTCCGCGCAGACCGCCACTTCCCTGGAACGCGTCTTGCTTCCGCAGCCTTGACCATCGCCCCGCGCGGCGCACAAGGTGTGAGGGTCAACCTGGCAGATTTCTTCGAGTTTCTGCTCGTCCCGAAGTGTACGCGGATCGTTGCCCAGGTGCTCGAAGACCCAAGTCATGGCCTGACGGACCATCTCCGGTGCCTCCTCGCAGGGAAGGCGGTAGTACATCCAGCGTCCTTCTTTACGGCTTTCGACCAGCCGGGCCTGCTTCAGGATCGACATGTGCTTGGAGACAGTCGAGGTGGCCAGTCCCACGAGTTCGACGATCTGACAGACGCACAGCTCTTGCCGCCGCAGCGCCAGAAGCATGCGTACCCGCTGCTCGTCGGCCAGAGCTTTCGTGATGGCCATGAGTTCTCGCATCGTATCCCCGGGCATGGCGTGAGGCCAGGAATGGCTTAAATTCCTGTTTCTAGCCGCCCCGGGGAAGGGTGTCAAGCGATGGCCGTTCCGCTGGGGGTTCGGACCAGCGTTCTCAAGTTCCGCATCCAGCGGCAAGCACCGACCCGGATGATCGGTGCCCGCCGAGGATTCCGACCAACCGCCGGCTGTGTCCGTCCATCGTTCAAGCGACATGCAGTTGCTCCGTGGCAATGGCTTCCGGCAGAATCTGCCCGTTCGCCAGACGCAGAGTGCGCCGCGCCCGTTCTGCGGCGCGCGGATCGTGAGTGACCATGACGATCGTCTTGCCCTCGTCGTTGATCTCCTCGAAGAACTCGATAATCTGCCGGCTTGTGTCGGGATCCAAGTTCCCGGTGGGCTCGTCGGCCAGCACGACGGCGGGATCGTTGGCCAGCATCCGGGCGAGCGCGACCCGCTGCTGCTGACCCACGCTCAACTCACAGGGTTTGTGATGAATCCTGTCTCCCAGACCCAATCGTTCCAGCAGTGCCGTCGCCTGATCGCATTGTGCGGCCGCTTCCACTCCGGCCAGGTACAGCGGCACCTGGACGTTCTCCAGGGCCGTGAGGTAAGGCACCAGATTGAAGGTCTGGAACACGAACCCCAGCTTTTGCTTGCGCAATTCGGCCCGGCCGTTGGGGCTCAGCGCGTACAGCGACTGGCCGTCCAGGAACACTTGCCCGGACGTGGGCGAGAGCATCCCGCCCAGCATCAGCAGCAAGGTGCTCTTGCCGCTGCCGCTGGGCCCCACGAGGGAGACGAAATCGCCTTTGGGGATCGAGACACTGGCATTGTCTAACGCGGTCACGTACTGGCCGCGATGAAGGTACTTCTTGGAAACGCTGTCCATACGCAACATGAGTTAGATCTCCTGAAAGGTGGCACAAGGGTCAAGCCGAGCCGCACGCCGGGCCGGGAAAAAGCTGGCAGCCAAGGTCAGGCCCGTCGAGATGAGAAGCGCCCACAGAGCCAGCACCGGCATCGGCAGCACGGGCACACCGGCCAACTTCGGCCCGAGCACAACCGCGAGCAAGGTTCCCAACAAGTAACCGCCCACGCCACCGGCAATTCCCAGCAACAGGGCTTTCAGCAGGAAGATCCTCTGGATCAGAAACGAGGTGGCGCCCAGCGACATGAGCGTCCCGATCTCGCGGCGCCGTTCGTACACGTTCGCAAACATATAGTTCGCAATTCCGGCTCCGCCGACAACCACGATGATCACCAGGAAAATGGCCGACAGCCGCGACATCATGTGGTTCATCTTGATCTGCGCGTCGGCGATCTGCGTGATGGTCACCACCTTGGCTTCGGGCAGCAAGCGGTTGATTTTCCCTACCAGACCCTTGGAGATTTCCTGGCAGCAGCCAACCACTTCGATCGCGCTGACGACCGGCCCCTTGTCCGCGAGTTCCTGCACCGTGTGCAGATGGGCGAAGACCCGGGAATCGTCGATCGTTCCGGTTTGCGGCAGCAGGGCGGTGACTTTGAACTCCCGGCCCAGCAAGCTCAGACGATCACCTTCCTTCAACGCCAGCGCCGTGGCCACGTCGGCGCCCACCAGCGATTCGTCTTGCTCCAGGTTCTCGATCACGCGCTGCCGGACGAGGGTCTTCTTGTCATCACCGGCAAAGGCCATCGTAGGCATCGCCCCGCAGCCCGCCGGCCGAGTGAAGATTCCTGCCCCCGCCCAGGCCGCCTTGGCCTGAAACTCGCTCTTGGGCAAGATGCCGGTCAACGTAAAACTGCGGCCCTGCAGTTCCACCGGCATCGAGAGTTTGGGTGACAGGTTGTCCAGCCCCTGCAGGTCGGACATCGCCAGCTGCGTGACGTATTCCTCCGGAATCGTGTCGCCCTGCATGTCGGCGGCGTAATAGTCCTGCAACGTGACCGATTTGGGCATGATCAGGATGTTGGCCCCTAACGAGTCCATCTCCCGCGCCACGGCTTTTTCGGAATAGAAGGTGATGTTCTTGATCGAGACGATGACCGTGATGCCCAGCAGAATGGCAAGGAAACTCGTCACCAGTTGGCTCTTTCGCTCAAAAATTTCCCGCCAAACCAAGGTTCGCATTCGCATAAATGGTTCTCCCGACAAATCGTAGTAGGCACACTCCGTGTGCCGTGATTCTCTTGCATCCGAACCTATTTCCGCGGCCCGCATCCGCCCGGCCCACAGGCCCCGCCCGCGCACGGGTTCGACTGGGCCGCAGCCAGTTTGGCCAGCAACTGGTCCTTGCTCGCCCGACCGTCGAACTGGCCGATGACGCTGCCGGGCGGAGCGAGCAAGACCGTAAACGGCCTGGGGGCCCTCGTGTCCACCCGCAGTTCCTTCAAGAACCCCGCTTCGCCCTCGTCGGTGGCACTGACCAGCACGATCTCCGAGGCGGCACCGAAGCGTTGGTCCGCCTTGAACTCTTGGGCCGCCATCGGCGCACCCGATCCGTTGGGGCCAGCCTGATCGACGACGCACAACAGGACCAGCTTCCGATCCTGCAACGCCTTCAGACAGAGCTGCGTGCCGGGACTCACAAAGGCGGACCTCAACTGTGATTCATCGAAAACGCTCGAAAACGCCTTCGTTACCGCCCCACACGGCGCAACGGCCAACACCAAAGGCATCGGCGCACGGCTGGTTCCGAACCGATCCACCAGCGGCTTCTCCGCCGGGTCCGAGGTTTGGACACTCACCACCTCCGCCCAGTCCGACATCTTGCCCGCCGCCGCCTGTAACACACCCCAGGCCCGGTCGGTCTGCGGATTCTGTTCCTTCCAGAAGAAGACAAACGCGAATTTGTTTGCCGCCGCCGCCCGATCGAGGGCCGCTACGGCACCACTCTGCCGACCAGTCGCAGCGCTCGACTCGGGTAAACGGGCCATGCGCAAGCCATCCTGGGCGACGACCGCCGACCCCAAGATCGCGACCATCAAGAGGCTGAAAACAGATCGTTTCATTGATACCTTTCCTTCCATGACAAGGTTTTTTTCGAGGGCCCATCCGTGAGCCCTCCTAAGAGACAAGTAGACAGTTTCTAAGTCCCGCCGAGTGCGGATGATTGTGCGTAGGACGGATTGCCAATCCGTCCGTGAATTCTGGACGGATTGGCAATCCGTCCTACTTCGTGAAGAAGCGAAGTTACCGCGGGCCACAACCACCCGGTCCACAGGAACCGCCGGGGCCACAGGCCGAACTGGCCTTGACGAGCGTGGCGATCAAGTCGTCTTTTTTGGTAGCCCCTTCGAACTCGGCAATCACGGCGCCGGGAGGTGCGAGAAATGCGGTGACCGCCACCTTGGTTTGGGGATCGATTTTCAGGTCGCTCAGGAAAGATGCCTCTGCCGAATCCGCCGGATCCAGTTTGACGATTTCCGTGACGTTCGCGTATTGAGCCTCAGCCTTAAAGTCCTGGACGCCTTGAAGGGCTTCGGCATTGAGCGTCGTTGCGGCATTCTGAACGCATAAGAAGACCAGCTTGCCGTCTTGAACCGACTTCATGCACTTTTCCGTGGAGCGACTTCCGAAGGAGTTGACCAAGGCTTCCTCCGTGAACTCGTTCGGGAAACCGCCCATGATGGCCCCGTTAGGAGCGATGGCCAGGGCGAGGGGCATGGGGGCTCGGTCCAAAGTGAACTTCTCCACAATCTCCTTCTCGGCTGGGTCGGTTACTTGGACAATCGCCGCAGTGGCGCGATCCGAGATCTTGGCGACGGCGTCTTCAAAGACCTTCTTCATGGCCGTCGTCTGGTCGCTTTCGGTCTTCCAGAAGAATGCGAACAGGTACTTATTGGCCTTCGCCGCCTCGTCCATCAACGCCGTCGCCGTTTTTTGATTTGCAGGAGCGGCCGGCTTCTTGACGGGCGCGGCATCGGCCTTTTTCTCCGCTGCAAGCACGGGAGTCTGTGCCGCTTTAATCGTTTCCCCTGTGCCAAAAACACCTTTGGCAACGCCGATCGACACGCCCGCGACGATCAACAACGCGACCACTCCAGCCATCAGTTTTTTCATTTTTCCTGTCCTTTCGACATCAGATGCACCCGTTCCGACCCGCGAATCCCGCTTGCCTCTTGCACTCCTCGCCCCGCGTACCAGAGCGGCTACACCGATGGAATCCTTGCCGCTACGGGAAGAATCTACAATACTATCGTTCGCCAAACAACGAAATGTTAAAGAAACTTTCGGCTCACCGCAAGGGCATGTCTTGCACTCTTGCCTCTGTTTTCCAATTATCCTATTTATCTCATTTTCTACACTCGAACGGTTCGGACTGCTGCTCTTCAGAACGCCGACCATTCAGAATGCGTTATGCAGCTTGAACTTAGCGCAACGTCGGCACGAGCAAGACGGGCACAGGAGCCCGGCGTACGACCTGATGGCTGACGCTGCCCAGAAAGACTTCGCCGATAAACCCCCTCCCCTGGCTACCCATCACGATCAGGCTTTCGTTTTCGCGCTCGGCGATCCGCAGAATCTCTTGGATCGGGAATCCGTAGGGCAGCTCGATCTGCACCTCCGACGCCCCGTGTTGCTCCAGGCTGTTCTGAAGCCGCTGTAGACGCTCGCGGTCGATTTCGTTGAACTCACCGAGACGGTCCTTCAGGTACTTTTCGATACGGCCCCGATCCTGGACGTGGAGCAACGTCACGCGTTTGGCTCCGCATTCCACGATCTTCTCCACATAGGTGAAGGCGCGTTCAGCGGTCTCGGAGAAGTCCGTACAGAACAAAACGTGTTTCCGGAAATCTGCACACGCGCCTTCGCAACGGCTCTGGCCGTCCTGTTCGACGATCTTCAGCCGGATGACGAGCACGGGCAATTGGGCGTGGTGGAGAATGCCCATAGCGGTCCCGCCCAAGAGCGTTTCTCGTGCCAGTGTCGAGCCGTGCGAGCCGACCACGATCAGCGACGCGTCTTGCTGCTTGGCGACGCGGTTAACTTCGAAAACCGGCAGGCCTGCGGCGATGACGCTGGTCGCCTTGAATCCCTGTGCTTCGACGGTCTGCTTCTGAGCCGCCAGGAAAGGCTCGACGTACGGCGCCAGCAAGTGCTGGATCTCCTGCAAATGCTTGATGCCGAGAGCGTGGACGAGGACCGCTTGACGGGTGCCCAACGGCTGCAGACCCGGCAGACAACTCAGGACATGATTGGATGCCGGGGACAGATCGGTTGCGATCAGTGCCGTTTGAAACATATCGAGGCTCCTTAGATTACAGAGTTTTTGAGGCGAACGAGTTGGTTGACACACGCGGTAAGGGCTTCAACGCCGGTGATTCCTCCGTCAAGATCCCTGAATGCACTCAGC
Source organism: uncultured Pirellulaceae bacterium (assembly GCA_964486845.1). Taxonomy (GTDB): domain Bacteria; phylum Planctomycetota; class Planctomycetia; order Pirellulales; family Pirellulaceae; genus Anammoximicrobium. The sequence goes on along the minus strand of CAZAQY010000064.1, from coordinate 2,649 downwards.
CCGGTGTTGCCGGTCGCATCGCCGCTGGAGGGCCAGGGCGATATTGACCAGCCCGATCAACACCGGCACTTCGACCAGCGGTCCAATGACCGTGGCAAAGGCCGCATCCGAGTTGATTCCGAACACGCTCACGGCCACCGCGATCGCCAACTCGAAATCATTGCTTGCCGCCGTCAACGATACGGCCGTGTTTTGGGGACAGCCCGTATGGAACCGCCTGCCCAAGAAATAGGTCAGCAGGAACATCGCCACGAAATAGAGGCTCAACGGAATCGCCACACGAATCACGTCCAAGGGAAGCCTGACAATCAAACCACCCTTGAAAGAGAACATGACGACGATGGTAAACAGCAGGGCGACCAGCGTGATGGGCCGAACACGCGGCACGAACGATCCCTCGTACCAGGCATCTCCTCGCAGCCGGACCAGAACCAGACGGCTAAGCAGGCCCGCAGCGAGCGGAATGCCCAAGTAGATCAGGACCGTCACCGCGACCTCGGCAACGCCGACATTCACTTCCACGCCCTGCAGACCGAACAACGGCGGCAAGAACGTCAAGAACACCCACGCATACACGCCGTAGAACAGAACCTGAAACGCCGCGTTGAGCGACACCAGCCCAGCTACCAGGTCCTTGTCGCCGTGGGCAAGATCGTTCCAGACCAGGACCATGGCGATGCAGCGGGCCAAACCGACGAGGATCACTCCGACCGCGTACCCGGGCAGGTCGTACAGGAACAGACACGCTAGGGCAAACATCACCAGCGGCCCGACAATCCAGTTCTGCACGAGCGACAGCACGAGCACTCGCGCGTTGCGGAAGACTGATCCGATAGTCTCGTACCGCACCTTGGCCAGCGGTGGGTACATCATCAGGATCAAGCCGATGGCGATGGGGATGTTCGTCGTCCCCACCTGAAACCGGTTGATCAGCGATTCCAGCCCGGGCAGGAAGTGCCCCAACGCCACGCCCACAGCCATCGCCAGGAAGATCCACACCGTCAGGAAACGATCGAGGAACGGCAAACGCTCCGATAGGGAAGTTTTCTCGCTCATGGCATCTCCTTTGGACCTTAGTCCGAACGAGTTTCCGCTTGACCGTTAAACACCCGCTCCGCGGAAGAGCGTCCCAGTCCGGCTCTGCCGTGTTTCTCTCGCCACCGCTGGGTCTGTCGGCGGAGCGCAAAACCGGCCCGCCGCGCGGCGAGTCCCACTGCCGCCATGATGCCGGAAGCCTTGTCGGTCACCTGCAAAGGTGATCGACGGCCGGTCCGCAGTTCGATCCGGCATTGCTTGTCGACGCCGCCGCGCTGGCCGTTGACGTCGGCCAGGGAAACCTCGACGCTTTGGATCCAAGGATCGAACGGTGCCAGCACGGCCGCGACCTGGCCTGCGATCCGCTCTCGCAGGGATGAGGAAAGCCGCACACTGTTGGCGTGAATTCTCAGTTGCATGGAAAACCTCCACTTCTCGAAATCAAAATCGCCGTCTCGAATCGTTCCGTATCATCGAGGTTTCGTCCGCTCTATCGGCACCTCGGGCGGCTGGCCATCCATTCCGTCAGGAAATGTCTCGGTGGACGCTCCCGACCGCGGGGATGACCCCGCGATCTCGCGAAGCCGCATCGCCAGCTGCCGGGGTGGCAAATACCGCAATTCCCGTTGCAGCACGGGAAAGGCCGCACACGTCTCTTGACAACTGCCGTGGCCGCACCCCTGCACAAATGTCGGCACGATGGGTGTGTCGGGATCGTCTCGCATCAGCGCGAGAATGCCGTCGCCCCCACCCCAAAGCAGTTTTGGATCGAGCACGAGGATGTCAGGGGCGGATTCGCGGATGCGGCGAATGCACGCCACGCCGCCATCCGCAGTGGAAACCGAGAAACCAGCTTTTCGCAGATGACTTTCATAGCTCTTGAGCCGGCTCACGTCGGAATCGGCCAGAACGACGCTGACCGCTTGCGATTCCTCCCGTACGCCCTGTGTTTCTGGCTGCATACCGCCTAATGGCGACTGCAGCTTCTCGCCGTAGGGCATCTCGTTCTGTGGTGCGGCGGCAGAACCCCGCTTCAACGTCGCTCCAAGCGTTGCCGGCGAGCGATTGACGGTATGGGCCATTGAACGAGGCCTCCGCATCCACCCAAGACTTGGCCCGTCTGCGGGCCAGGATTGACTCCAAGGCCGATCGGCTACAGCTCGCGGCCGGACGGGGATCGGGTTGCGTTCGCCCTGGCGGCGGGATGTCGAGGAATTCAAACATGGATCGAGGGTCATTCGAGGGCTCCTTCCTGGTAACCAGCACATCTTCGATTTACGACTCGTCCCAGAAAACATGGCGTTCGCCGCAGGCTCCTGACACCGCGTCGGCACACTTGGCCGCGACCACATGACGCCTCGCTCGTCGTCGGCAGAACTCCCGGCGAACCGTCACTGTAGAATCGTCTATCGCCGCTTAACGATATAAATTAGATGCAGAATTGTCAATCCCCTTCTTCGGCCGTTTCATGCTTGCCTCTTCTGCCCACCATTCTGGCGGGCCTTTCACGCTTGCAGCCTGGATTCAACCGGGGATGTCGCAACGTACACGTGAGCGCTCATCAGTGCCATGCTTGACGGCTTCCTTAAGCTGAGGGGTTGGCAAATCCATTCC
>CAZAQY010000063.1:7908-34869 GCA_964486845.1 uncultured Pirellulaceae bacterium | reverse complement strand
GCGTTGGATTTTCTCCAAAGGAGCCAGCATGACCGACAACCTGCCCGCACCGGCCCAGGGACCGACCGGCGAGATCATCCTCTACCAGTCCGAAGACGGTTCGGCCCGTATCGAAGCCCGGCTCGAAGGCGACACCGTCTGGCTTCCGCAGAAGGCGATGGCCGACTTGTTCCAAACCACCGTCGCGAACATAAGTCAGCACGTGAAGGCCATTGGACCGCGATAACGTCGGCATCCCGACCGAGCAGGCGGTCGAAGTCCTCCTGGAGAAATACGAGATCGTCGTCGGGATGTTCTACGGGTTCGACTACGGCGAAACTCATCAAGTATCCCGGCCACGACGAGTGGACCGAGGTTTTCGACCTGAGGGCCGATCCATTCGAGCTGCAAAACCTGGCCAACGATCCGGCGTCCGCAGCCCTCCGATCGCAACTGGAGGCCGAATACCCGAAGCAGTCGTCGGCGATCTCGTTCCACGTGCCCCCCTTTGCCGGCGACCCGCGTCAGGCCGGGCAGCCGGCGAAGGCAAAAAAGAAAGCCAAAAGGAAGGCGAAGCCTTGAACGGTCTGCTTGTGTGGCACGGCCTGCTTGTTGGCCGTGTCCGCCCGCGTCAACACGGCCAACAAGCAGGCCGTGCCACGCAGAACGTGACATTGGAAACGCCAACCAAGTGCGCGGAAGAACCGTGGGGTGCTAGTGCGGCGGCTCGATGATCTTCTGCGGCGGGCCCGCCTGGTTTGCCGGGGGCGCCAATTCGGCCAGCATGCGGATCGCCGCCGTGACCATCAGCTCGCCGGAGCCTTCCGCGCAGCGGGCACTGATGACCTCGTAGTTCCCCTCCGCATAGGCGGAACGATTGGGAATGTAGCTGAACGAGCCGTTGGCCAACTCGACGATGTGCGTTTGCGGGAACGGGGACGCGGCTTTGATGCTCAAGCCCAATTCGACAAACACCTCGCCGGACAGCGCCACCCAGGCCAATTCGCGGCCGAGCGCCAGCACCTGCACCTCCGCTTCCCAGGGCTGGCCGTTGCGGGCCGCGACATCGAGCACCTTGTACGCTTTCACCTGCTCGAAGAACGCCGCCTGGGCACCGCGCTTGACTACTTCCCGCGCCTCGGCAATCTCCTGTTCGGTGATCGGGGGCAGCGGGAGGGAGACCAGTTCGCTGCGGGCGGCAAGCGGCCCGGCGGCGGCCGGCTTGAGGTCCATGTAGATCTTGAGCACGTTGCCGGCCAGGATCGTGCCCAGCCGGATGGCCTCTTCCGGACCGTGCTGGCGATCGGACCACTGGACGTTGATGTGATTCAGATTGCCGCAGGCGCCGTTGGCGAAGATCGTCATCATCTCGGCGCCTTTGTATTCGGCCAAGCGGCGGGCAAGGACGCCGGGGAAATCCGGCCAGCACTTCAACCCGCCGGTCGTATCGGCGTGCATGGCGTAATTGACGTAGGTCAGCACGGGCTTGGCGTCCGCGCTCTCGAAGTAGACCACTCCGACCTCCGGATCGATGGGACTCACCGGCCGGATGATGTCTGGATTGTTCTTGCCGGGGTTCCAGCCCACCGTGCCGTCCTTCATCCAGAAACGGCGCGTGAATGCCAGGCGGTTTTCGTGGCCGCAGGCGTACGACGCCCGCACCGGCACGAGGCGTTGGAGGGCTTCCGCGACGCCTTGGGCAATTTTGGCCGGCAACTCCGCAGTGTACTTGTTCACCAACTCGTTGCCGCCGTCGAGGTCATCGCGAGCCGATTTCCGGTTCACCGCGGGTCCGGTGTGCGTGTGGGTGGCCGAGATCATGACGTGGCTGCCCGGAATCTTGGTTTGCTGTTCGATCAGCTTCCGGGCTTCGACCACCGTGTGGCGGGGCACCGTGATCAGATCGCACACGACCATCGCAGCCTGGGTCCGGCCGTCGTCCAGAACGGCGACCTTGGCGTACAGGTCCTCGAGCACTCCCTCGCAGCCCCGCGGGCTGTAGTAGCCGGCCAAGGGGATTCCCATCGGCGGGTTGATGTTGACAGCGGCGGTGCCGACGCGCAGCGAGTCCGCCGCCGCGGGCGCGCTCAGCAGGGCCAGCAGGACAAGGAAGAAGCGGCAAGTGCGGCGTGCAAGTTTGGTTGGCAGCATGGCAGGACCTCCCCAGCGGATTCATCACGAAAACAGCCGATTGCTGCAGGGTACACCACTCGGGGCACGAACGCAAGCGAGCGAAGTCTTTGAAGTTGCGCGTCGCCGAATTCGTGAGAATTCGGGGGTGTTTCGCAGGGGCCAGCGACCACCGCAGCCTCCGAATTCTCACGAATTCGGCTACTTCCCGGCGAAATGCGCAACTTCAAAGACCGAAGTCGGTGGGCGGATGTTGACGAAGCGGCCGGTCCATGATGTCGTCCAGGTCCTATTCGAGGAACCGGTGCGTGAAGTGCCAAGAGTCGTCCCAAGCGATTCCGGTCCCCGGTTCAGACTTCCGGGAGAAGTACGCCCGGATCCACGGAAAAATACCGGGCTAGTTTAATCACGTTGTCCTTACTCATCTGGTGTCGCCCGGACAGGACGTTGGTGAGCGTTGACCGAGGAATGCCGGTGCCCCGCGCCACGTCGGCCTTCGTGACCTGCTTGGCATCGATGAGATGGGCCAGCGTCTCCGCCGACGACGGCTTTCGTCTGGGGAACTTGTCCTTTTCATAACTTTCGATCAGCGTGGACAAGACGGCGATCAGTTCCCCTTCGGCACGTGGCGGATGAGGTCCATGCTGCCTAATCAGTTGCTCGACCTGTTGCAGTGCGCGCCGGTGCTCACGCAGCGTGCGGATCGGACGAGGCTTGTATTCCAGCAGCAGTGTATCGTACGTCGACAGGGCGCTAAGCATCTTTCTCTCGCTATCGTTCGCAGTCCCGTTTCCACGTGGCTTTTCCGTACTCGGCGTGAGTCAGGAAATGCTTGACAAACAGCGTTCCCTTTACCCATTGATTGGCATAGCACACGCCGCAGATCAGCCGGTACTTGTTGCCGCGGATGTTGAACACTAGGCAGGAACCAACTTGATCCACGCGTGCATACGTTTCCAGTACCTCGTTGAAGTTCTCCCAATGTGCCTTGCCGGCCACTTCCAACCAAGTATCGAGCGCACTGCCAGCGTCGGGATAGTCTTCCTGGTATTCTCGGATGGTGCGCGTTGCGATGATGTTCATGGCGTACCGATTCGAACCTTGATTGTATGCAGAATACAAACATCCGACAACAGCAAGATGCCATTGCGTCCGGGCATTCGATGGCAAGGAATGCTTGACGAAATCGGTGTCCTGTGGTCTTCTAGATCCGTGCAACCGGTCGTCCGACTGCATTTGATCTTTCCAGCCCGAGGCTCTCGCCATGCGCAGCACCGTCTCGATCAGGATCGTTTTCGCCGCCTTCTGTTTCACGGCCGCTTTTTTTTCCGCGAGCATTTCCGCGAGGGGAGATGCTTCCGCGCAGACGCCGGCCGGGGCCGGTGTGCAACAGGCGATGCTCCGCCTGCTCGACGCGCCGCTGTTGTTTGTCAAGCGGCACTCGTACACCGGGATTCACATCTACGACACGTTTTACAAGTGGCCGCCGGGCGGGGGCGGGATTTATGTGCTGGAGAACCCTTCGGCGCCGAAGGACCAGTGGCAGATCCGGCCGGTGATCGATCCTACCACGCCGGAAACGCTCGGTCTGGGCGTGTACACGCATCCGGAATTGTCGTGGGACGCCACCAAGCTGTTGTTCTGCTTCAAGGGCGAGCCGACGGGCAGCACGAGCATTTACGAGATCGGCGTCGACGGGCGCGGCTTGCGGCGGATCACGGATCCGGCGTGCGCGTGCGACTGTTACAAAGGCAGTCACGGCGGCCAGCACGATATCGCTCCGGCCTACTTGCCCGACGGCCGGATCGTGTTCTTGTCCACGCGGCCCAGCGGCCTGGTCCCCTGCGCCAACTCGGGGGTGAGCATCTTGCACGTCATGAACGCCGACGGTTCGGACATCCGGCCGATTTCGGTCAACCACGTGAACGAGTTCGATCCCTGCGTTTCGCCCGACGGGCGGATCCTGTTCGGCCGCTGGGAATACGTGGACAAGAACGCCTTGACGATCCAGTCGTTGTGGTCCGTCAACCCCGACGGCACTCAGGAGACGGCCGTGTATGCCAACAACATGGTCTTCCCCGAAGCGGTGCTGGACGCGCGGCCCGTGCCGGATTCGCACTTGATCGTAGCCACGTTTGCCAAGCACAATTCCACGCCGCGCGGCGCGATCGCGCTGATCGATCCCCGACTGGGCAAGAACAGTCCCGCCGCGGCCACGAACCTGGAGCATCCGGAAGACCCGACCTACGACCGGGGCGATTCCTGCGAGCCGTGGCCGGTGACACGGGATGTGTTCTTGTTCAGCGGCCGGCCGCCGGGACGCACGCGCAACGTCCTGGAAATGATCGACACCGCAGGCCGGCGCATCGAGTTGATGTCCGACCCCGACATCTGCCTGCACTCACCGATGCTGATCAAGCCCCGTCCGGTTCCGCGCGTGCTGTCGGACACGACGGACCGGCAGGCGACCAGCGGCCGCTTCTTCGTGCAGGACATCTACAAGGGGCTGACCGGGGTGCGGCCGGGCGAGGTGAAGTACCTCCGCGTGATCGAGGAAACGTCGCGCGTCAGTCCCACGCTGATGGGCGGCAGCCCGTACAACCAGGTGTTTCTGGTCAGCGCCGCCCTGGCCTTCAACGTCAAGAATTACCTGGGAATCGTCCCCGTCGAGGAGGACGGATCGGCCTATTTCGAGGTTCCTGCGGGCCGGGGCGTGTTCTTGCAGGCGTTGGACGCCGAAGGACGGACGATCCAGGTCATGCGGAGTTTCGTGCAGGCCGTTCCCGGCACGACTCGTTCCTGTATCGGCTGCCACGAGCACAAGTACAGCACGACGGCCGCCTCGGCCGGCTATCCGGACCTGCTCGCCCGCACGCCCCGCCCGTTGCAGAGCGAATCGTGGGGCAGCGGCTATGTGGATTACCCCAGCATGGTCCAGCCGATCCTGGACAAGCACTGCGTCAGTTGCCACGGGGGCGAAAAGGACATCGCCGCCGGCATGGACCTTTCCGGCGGCTGGACCGAGCACTTTAACATCAGCTACGAGAACCTGGCCAACCGGCTCGAGACGCAACTCACCGCGTACTGGATCGCCGGCATCGACTGCATGAACGGCACGGCCCCGTGGTCGTGCCAGATCTTTCCGCCGCGCGGCCACGGTTCCGGCGCCGCGCCCTTGGCGCAACTCCTGGTCAGCGGCCATGACGGACAAATCCCGAATCTCAGCCGGCCGGAACGCGACCTGCTGATGGCCTGGATCGACACCAACGGCCTGTACCACGGCACCTGGGACTCGACCCAAGCCGGCTGCGCGATCCGCGACTGGAACAGCATCAAAGGCGCCCTGACGGCCCAGATGCAGGCGGCCGGCTGCCTGCGCTGCCACGGCGACGGCCAGAAGATCCTGTATTTCGAAAACGACTGGATCAACCTCCGCGACCCGGAATTCAGCCGGATCCTGCGAGCGCCGCTGGCCAAGGGCGGCTCGGGGTACGGACTCGGCCTGTGCCGCGACCGCACGGTGAACCTCGACCGGCAGCGGATTCATCTGTTGTGGAAGGGCTATGCCCACGCGGTCCAACCGCCGGAGGCATTTCCCAAACGCCAGTGGGTGCCGTATGACCCCAGCGGCGAGGCGGCCGTCAGTTTTGCTTCCACGGAAGACCAAGTCTATCAGTCCATGTTGGCCATCATCCGCGATGCCCGCGACATGGTGCTGAGCAACCCGCGCGTCGACATGCCGGGCGCGGAGGTCATCCCCGGCGTTTGCCGGCACGATCTTCCTCCGCCGGTGCCGGAGATCGCCCCGCCGTTGTCCGCTACGACAGATGCCGCAGGCGTGGTGCACTTGTCGTGGGAGCGATCGGCACGAACGATCGGTCTGGAGTCAGAAGTGCACCGCAGCAGCGCGGCCGGCTTTACGCCGGACGCGAGCACGCTCGTCGTGCAGACGGGGTTGTTCAAGTTCGCCGATCGACAGGCTCCGATTGGCCGGCAGCATTACGCGCTGGTCGTCGCGCGGGGCGATCAGCGCAGCAAACCGGCGTATGCCGGCGTGACGGTTCCGGAACCGCCACCGCCGCCGGCGCCGGAAGATCTGAGAGCGGCTTCCGGTTCCTGTTCGATCCGCCTCGCGTGGCGTCCGCCGCCGATCGCGGTGGCCGGTTACCAGGTTTATCGGAGTGCGGCGGAAGGGGATGAATTCAAGCTCGTCACGGCGGCGCCCATCCGGCAAACCCGCTTTTCCGACGCGGGCGTGGAGTCCGGAAAGCCGTACCGGTACGTCGTCCGCGCGATCAGTCAGCGAGGGGCCGAGGGACCGCCAACACAACCGGTGGAAGCCAGCGCGAGCATCATCCGCGAACCGGTTTTTGCAGCGGCATTCGAGACTCAACCGGGCGCGGCGCTGTGGGGCGGGCCAACGCTCAACGGCAAGCTGCACGGGGCGGCCGCCTGTTCGGCAGGTGGCCTGGAGTTGCGATCGGAGGGCCATCTGACGTATCCGCATCATGAGCATTTCGACCTCACCCAACCGCTAACGGTCACCTGCTGGGTCCGATTCGATGCACCCGGACAGATGCCCGTGATCGTCAGCTGCGGCGTCTGGAACCAGGCCGGTTGGTTCCTGCAGCGATTGGGCGGCGTTTGGCGCTGGCACGTCGGCGGCGTGGACTGCGACGGAGGCCGGCCGGCCGAGGGACGGTGGATGCACCTGGCCGCCGTGTACGATGGCCAGACGTTGCGACTGTACGAGGACGGCGTTCAAGTGGCCGAGCGGGCCGCGAGCGTCAACGGGTCAATTTGGCCCGGCGAACTGCACGTGGGACAGTACAGTGGTGGGCCGGGACCGGCCTACCAGGTTACGGGGCGCATCACCGGCCTGAAGATCTACCATCGCCCGCTGGAGGCCACCGAGATTGGCGCCGGGGCGAAGGAAGTGCCCAAGATGTCAGTCATGAGCGATAAGCGGTTCTTCGATACCAACGTCCTCGTCTATGCCTGCAATTCGACCGATCTCGGGAAGCAAGCGATCTCGCTGCAGCTCATTGCCGAAGCAGCGGCCAGCGGCAGCGGTCGTACCGCAGCTCGAACATCTGTGGGGCGCGAGATGGCAACTCTTTTGCAAGTAGAGAGTTGCGTCGCGAATGACAGATCGAGTCACCGTTCTGATCGAGTCCATTTTGAGGCTCATCCCGCTCGTCTTGTAGGCAGGGTTGCCTGGGAAAATGACAGCCTCGACGCTGGCAGACCCACGGGACGGCGTGGCTCGTGCGATCGTTGGCGGATAGAGGCTCATGGTCATGGATGGCGATTTGCCGTATACTGACGACGTGGATCACATCTGCGCTACCAACAGGAGATAGGCCATGCCAGTACTGCGGCTGGTAAAGGGGCCGGGGGCGCCACGGGAATTCACGCTTGACGAGACCGGAACATCGGCGGAGCCGTTCAACCTTTTGATCGGTCGCGACGAGCGGATCTGCTCGGTTCATCTTTCCCACCCTTGCGTGAGCCGGCGTCACGCGCGCTTGGTTGCGGGCGAGCAAGGTTTGGCCGTGACCGACGAGGCGAGCAAGGCTGGCACGTTTGTGAACGGCGTGCGACTGAGGCCTCACGACCCCCGCGCCCTGCGCCATCGTGATCGAATTGAAATCTGCGGCTATGCCTTCGTTTACCAGGACGAGGCGGCTGCGTCTGCTGTTTGCGCGGACGAAGAGGACACGAGTTCGTCGGGGACGGTCAGCTCGGACATCACTTCCGTGTTGGACGGCTCCACGACGGCCTGGATGATGCGGAGCGATGTGCATCCGCAGCACAAGCTGTTGGCGTGGATGAAGTTGACGCAGGACTTGCGCAAGTTGGTGACGTTGGACGCGCTGCTGTCCCGCGCCTTGGAAGGTCTGCTGACGCTGCACTCTCAGGCGGACCGTGCCCTGATCTTGCTCCGCGAAACAGCCCCCGACCGGCCGGCCACGTTGCGCGTGCGGCATCGGAATTCCCCCCGGACCAGCGACGTTGTCCAGGCAGGCAAGCTGATCAAGGATGTGATTGCGACAGGCCAGGCGGTCCTGTCCGAGCAACGGCTGAGCGTCTCGGCTCCGCTGCTGGACTTGGAGGGGAACCCCTTCGGGGCCATCCAATTGGACGCCTTGGACAGCCAGCGGATATTCCAGCGGGAAGACTTGGAGTTGTTGGCCACCGTGGCGTTCCAGATTTCGTTCGTCCTGGAGAACGCGATTTTGCACGAAGCCGCCCTGCGCGAGCGTGCGCTGGAAACGGAACTCAAGCTGGCCCAAGAGATCCAGGTCGTGTTGCTGCCGAGCCAACCCCCGGAGATCGAAGGGTACGAGTTCTTCGATTACTACGCGCCGGCCAAATACGTCGGAGGTGACTACTACGACTACTTGCCGCTGGAGAACAACCGTTTGGCGCTGGTGGTCGGCGACGTGTCGGGCAAGGACGTTCCGGCCGCGCTGCTGATGGTCAAGGTCGCCAGCGAGTTGGAAGGCTCGCTGGCCACGGAACTGGATCCGGTGGTTGTTCTGAACAAAGTCAACCGGCGGTTCTCGCGCCGCAATCCGGACGGGGCGTTCGTGACCATGGTTCTGGCGGTTCTGGATTTGTCCGGCCACCGGCTGAGCATCGTCAATGCCGGCCATCTGCGGCCGCTGCTGCGGCGAGCCGATGGAAGCGTCATCGAGATTGGCGACGCGGAAGCGGGCCTGCCGCTGGGCGTCGTCCCGTTGCAGTCCTACAAGCAGGCGCAAATCGAGATGGGAATCGGGGATGCCCTCGTGCTGATCAGCGACGGGATCACCGAGGCCCAGGACGCCAGCGGACGGCAGTACGGGCAACTGCGGCTGCTGAATCAGATCACGGCGTCGTTCTCCGATACGGCGGCGGACCTCGGCCGGCGGATCATCGACGACGTCGATCGTTTCGTCGGTGACCGTCCCCAATCGGACGACCGCTGCCTGCTGTGTGTCAAACGGAAGCTTTGAAACGTGACGGGATGCGGGGCGCGGGATGCGGGTGGCCAACGACTTTCGCAGATTCAGGGGCGACTTGTTGAAGTCGATCAGACACCAACTCGCGGCGGCGACACCCGCGACCCGCATCCCGCTCATCGCCGGGCCGCTGGTTCCCGCTCCTGCGGCAGCGGATCCGCATCCCGTTGGGGCGTGACCAAGGCAACCACGAAGTCGGCCAGCCACCACTCGAGGAAGATCAAGATCACTGGGCCGACGAACAGCACAGCCTGATGGACGCCCGGACGCGCCAGCAGCCACGGCGCCGCCTCCGGAGGGGGCACGAGCTTGCTGATCAAGGCGCTGTTCAGGATCAGGAAGAAACACGAGAACAGGAAAGTCAGCAAGACGAACCCACAGCCGTCTCGCTGCGGTCCGTTGCTGCGACGTCTGAAAAACCTCAAGCTTGATCCCTTGTTTCCGTGGGCCGGGTAACGGCTTCACGCCGCCCGGAGCACGAGTCTGCTCCGTCTTTCTGGGGTACTAGGCAGCGTTCGAGAAACAACTGTCCAATGTTTATTGCCGATCATCACACGGAGCGTGATGGCTACTTTGACGAGGCGACAGTTATCCTGTTCGTCCGGTTCAAAGTCCCAGATGCCCATTTTGACCGCTTCAATCACCGAAATCGGCACGGCAGTCCTCCTCTTCACCGGGCGCACGACGAGCAGTCAACCGCTCGACGCTCCCTCCGGGCGAAGCGCGTGGTCCCGCCACGCAAATTCAAGGACACTTGGCAACTCCAACCATGTCCGCCAGTATCGGACTCCGCGTGGCGAAAGTCAAGCAGCGGCGGAACGCGGCGCCGTCCTCGACAGCCCGATCGGGCTCCGCAGCGGCGGACGGGCTAGTGGGGTTCTTTGGGCGTGTTCGTCTTGGATTTCTCCCGTCGCAGCCGGTTCTCTTCGGCCCGGCCCATCTCCGCAAAGCTGTCGATTTGTTTGCGGAGACGGGCCTTGTCTGCCTCAGTCATCGGGCGCACCCCGGTGCGGGAAAGAACTTCCTCGGGTCTGATCTCCGTCGAGCGGACGCCGGTACGCGACGATCCAGCGTGTTGGATTTCCGGCAATCCGGGTGCGGGGAAAGCGCCGTCCGGGCCGAAGGTTGGCAGTCCCTGGCGCGGGGCTGCGGCGCCGCCGGCGGGCCGGCCGCCTCGATTGACGAGCAGGACGACGACCAACAAGGCAGTTGCGGCGCAAACGCCCAACAGGATCCAGCCGGAAGTCCGGGACCGAGAGCGGCGCTGCTTGACGGGCCGCGCCCCACCCGCGAGTCGCGCCAGGCTTTGCGGGGTGGCCCGATTTTTCGCCTGGCCGCCGGCGGTGACCACCGGCAGACCGGGGTCGGCCGGCGCGTCTTCCTCCACGTCCCCGGCCGCCGCGTCGCGTGCCGCCGTGGCGGTTTCCTCCGCCGGTTCTTCGGTCTCTTCCGGTTCCGGCGAATCCGCCTCCGCCGGCGGCACGTCGACCAGCCGATTGATCGCAGCTGCGTCGAAAGCCGGGGCGGTCTTCCGAGCGGAGTATCGCGCCGTGCTGCCGCGTCTTTTCCGTCCGCCCGCGGGGCCGATGTCCGTCCGGATCAACGGCGTTTCGATGGGCTGGGCCGAAGCGGCCGAATCGGCCGCCGCGTCTGCCTGATCCGACGTTTCCCGATCGCGTTCCGGCTGGTCACTCATCGTTGATTCCTCACCCTGTTGTCTTCTCCGATCGTTTTGCAAGCATCGCGGCTGAGCACGCGGCCGCTGCGCGAATTCCCCAGGATCAGCCGCCGCAGTCCCCGCACCAGGCCGGCATCGACGTCGCCCGTCCGCGCGCCGCGGCATGCGGCGCCGCGGACAGCGATATAGTCCGGCGCCAAAGTCAGCGCCTGCGGAATGGTCGCAGGGCCGAGGCTCCCGGCGAAGACGACTCGCATTCCCCGGTCACGTGCCAACAGCGTCAGGCGGGCCAATTGCGCCAGCCCCAGATGGTGGCACAAACTGCCGCTCGTCTTGCAGAACGTATCGAACAGCGCGACTCCGCAACGCACTTCGGCCGCCCGGTCCAGAATCGCCTCGGGCCGAGGCGAATTGGCGAGCGGCCAATCCGCGTAGACCACGGCCACCGGCGTCACGCCGGCAGGCAAGTACTGCAGTCGTTCCGCCCAGCGCCGGGGCCAGTCGGCCCAGGCCCGGCAGCCTGCCAAGCCCAGCTTGGCGAATTGAAACGCTGCCAACGCGTGAGGGTCCGAGGGCTCCGCAGCCTCGCTCATCTCACCCAAGGCGACGCTCGCCGGAACGCGCCCGGCCACGGTCGAGGCCACCTCGGCCCAAACCGCCGGCTCGGCCGCGCCCAGGGCGCCGCGGGCGGGTTCCTTGAGGTCGACCACATCCGCCCCACCCTCCAGGGCAAGTCGGGCTTCCCAACTGCTGCGCACGCTAACCAACAGTCCCGTCATAAACCCCTTGATCTGTTCTTCATGACGTGCCGAAAGCACATGACCACCGCGACTACAAGTGTACCGCAGACGAGCCCGGACACCAACGGGTTTGAGGCGAACTGGGAGCCGTTTTTAGCGCATCTTCGTGTTATACTGGAGGCGGTTGAGGATGGCACAACCCGCTTCCTCGTTTCACCGCGACCCAACGGGGAGCGAATTGGCCGACGCGCTCCCCGTTGGGTCGCGGTGAAACGAGCCAATGCCAACCGTGCATGGTATAGATGGCTGGAAATCCTTGGCGGCTTCTCTTATCATCAGAACCGTGAAGCACGAATACATCGACGACCACCGGCAGCTGACCCGATTCTGCGGCGAAATCGCCGCCGCCACTCGCATTGCCTTCGACACCGAGTTTGTCTCGGAGGACAGCTACCAGCCCGAACTGTGCTTGATCCAGGTCGCTGCGGGCGGACGATTGGCCGTGATCGATCCTTTGGCCATCCGGGACCTGGGGCCGTTCTGGGAACTCCTTGCGGAGCCGTCGCGTGAGACGATCGTCCATGCGGGGCGGCACGAACTGTGTTTCTGTCTGCAAGCCATCGGCCGCCGGCCGGGGGCCCTGTTTGACACCCAAATTGCCGCCGCACTGATTGGTTTGGAGTACCCCGCCGCCTATGGGACGCTGGTCATGAATCTGCTGGGCAAGACGCTGAAGAAGGGCGAGACGCGAACGGATTGGCGACACCGACCGCTGTCCCACCGCCAGATCGAGTACGCGTTGCAGGATGTCGTCCACTTGGAGCCCGTCCAGAGCGTCCTGCGGGAGCGGCTCGAGGCATTGGACCGGACGGCCTGGCTGGCGGCGGAGTTGTACGACTGGCAGACGAACGTCGAAACGGCGGAATTCCACGAACGCTGGCGGCGCACCTCGGGGGCCTCCAACCTCGGGCCGCGAGGGCTGGCCATTATCCGGGAACTGTGGCACTGGCGGGACGCGGAAGCCCGGCGCAGAAACTGTCCTGCGCGGCGCATCCTGCGCGACGACTTGATGGCGGAACTCGCCAAGTCGGCCACCGATGACGTGCAACGGATCAGGGCCATTCGCGGACTGAACCGGCGCGACGTGCAGCGCCATCTCGCCGCCCTTGCGGCCGCCATCCGCCGAGCCCTGGACCTGCCGGACGAAGACTGCCCGCAGCCGCTGAGCCGGACGGCCAACCGGCTGCAATTCAACCTGCTGGGCCAATTCCTGGCGACCGCATTGGCAGGCGTCTGCCGAGTGCAGCAAGTCGCACCCAGCCTGGTCGGGTCCGTCGATGACGTGCGCGATTTGATCGCCCATCACCTGGCAAACTCCACGTCGGCCGGCCGGTCGCCGCCGGCCCTGGCTCGTGGCTGGCGAGCGGAAGTGGTGGGCAGGGTGATTGAAGACCTGATCGCTGGCAGACTGGCTATCCGAGTGGGCGACCCGGCGAGTGAACAGCCGTTGGTTATCGAGCCGCGAGGGGAGAGATCGCCATGAGTTCCGCCACGATGAGCAAGGGCCGGCGCGTCAACGGCTGGAGGGCGTGGTTGCTGTTAGGCTGCACCTTGGCGTTCCCGGCCCCATCCCCGGCCGCTGAGGATTTGCCGCCTTCTCATTCCGTGACGCCGGAACTGTTTGCGACCGGCTTCGCGTTTGCCGAGGGGCCCGCGTTCGACGTTCAGGGCAACCTGTACGTTGTGAACTATCGCGTCCTGGGGACGATCGGACGGATCACGCCGGACGGCACGGCTTCGATCTGGTGCGACCTGAACAAGGCGTCCCCCGTGGAAGGACGCAAAGTCCAGGCCAATGGCCTGAAGGTCGACAGCGAAAACCGGCTGATTGCCGCCGATGCAGGCGGCGGGCGCGTCCTGCGGATCTCGCCCGACGGGCAGCAGGTCGACGTGCTGGCGGACCGCTGTGACGGAGTCCGGTTCGATGCCATTAACGACGTGGCACTCGATCGGACCGGCAACATCTACTTCACGGACCCCGGCAACTCATCCGCCGAAAGACCCACCGGCTCCGTGTACCGCTACGACATCCGCACCAAGAAGACGACGAAATTGGCTACCGGCCTGGCCTACCCCAACGGCATCGCTGTCACGCCGGACCAGACGCAACTGTGCGTGGGCGAAAGCGACCGGCATCGTTTGTTGATTTTTGACGTGGACAAGGCGACCGGCGCGGTGCGCGAACCGCGGGTGTTGATCGAGTTCCCCCAAGAGACGCAAGGCAACATCCTGGGCGGCAAATTCTCTCCCGACGGCTTTGTCTTCGACGACTCGGGACGATTGTACGTCGCCATGTGGTTGCGCGGCGTGGTAAACGTCGTCGATCTGGCCTCGGGGAATCTGCTGCGCCAGTACAGCGCCGGGGGCTCGCAAGTGACGAACTGCCATTTTCACGGATCGTATTTGTACACCACAGTGGCAGCGAAGGAAGCTGTGTTTCGTCTCAAACTGGGAATAAAAGGATGTCCGTATTGGATCCCGTTGCCGGCGGAAAATAGAGAGCCCGGGGAAATTGCAGAAATTAAGCAGGAGTGACAACTTAACATTGACACCCGTGCGACTGGCTCTTATGATCCTCTGCCGCCAGTCGTTCCATCATAAGGGATCGTCCGAGAATGCCTTTCCAAAGCGGATTTGAACACATCTTGCGCCAGCGCGAAGCGATGGCGCCGTACACATGGCTCCGTCTGGGAGGCGAGGCTGAGTATTTTGCCGAGCCGACCAGCGTCGAGGAACTGGCGCAGCTCGTCCAACGCTGCCACCAGCAGGACATGCCCGTGCGGTTGTTGGGTGGCGGTTCCAACGTGCTGATCCGGGGCGAGGGCGTCAAGGGATTGGTCATTCACCTTTCGGCGGGGCGATTCTGTGGTCTGTCTGTGGGTGAAGGCGGCCTGGCTGCCGGCGGCGGTGCCAAGCTATCGCATTTGGTCTCCACCGCGGTGCGCGAGGGACTCGCCGGCCTGGAACCACTGGCGGGCCTTCCCGGCACGGTGGGCGGCGCGCTGCACGGCAACGCGGTGTGTCACGGAACAGACATCGGTCACTGCACTCAAGCGGCGACCGTGCTGACCCATACCGGCGAGTTGGTGGAACGTCCGCGAGGCGATCTATTGTTTGCTTATCGAGAGAGCAGCCTGGACGAACTGGTGATTCTCGAAGCTCGTTTCGAGTTGGAGCGTACGGACCCGCGGGAGTTGACCAAACGTATGCAAAAACTGTGGATCGTGAACAAGGCGGCTCAACCCTTGGGAGATCAGCGGACGGCGATGATCTTCAAGGACCCAGGCGGCGTCAGTGCCGCGAGCTTGATCGATCAGGCCGGATTGCACGGAACGCGAGTGGGCGGGGTCGAACTGAGCGACCGGAACGCCAACTTTGCCGTGGCAGGGGCGAACGCCACCAGCCAGGACGTGTTGGGGTTGATTGATTACTTGCGGGAAGGAGTCCTGCAACGGCTGGGTGTGGAATTGAATACCGCTGTTGACATTTGGTGAACTTCGCGCGCCTTGATCGGCAACTCGCGCAAGGAGGCTCGAGTCATGAACGCCGCAAAACGCAAAGCGGACCCTGGTCCTGCCGGGCGAGTGGCCCGGCTTCTGCCTTTTTTACAGCGGCCTTACCGCCGCATGTTGGTCGTCCTGCTGCTGTTGGCCGGTCTGCTGGGCGGCGCTTATCACACCTGGCAGCGAGTGGGGCCGCAAATCGTGCAGGGGCCGGAGTATGTGTTGCAGCCGGACCAGATCCAAATCCCTCCGCCGCCACCTTGGATCCGCTCGGACGTCCGCGCCGAAACGATTCGCGACGGCGGTTTGACGGGATTGTCCATCCTGGACCGGGAACTGACCGTCAAAATCGCGGGGGCCTTCAGTCTGCACACCTGGGTCGAAGAAGTGCGGCGCGTGAGGAAAGCGCATCCGGCTCGCGTGATCGTGGAACTGGTCTACCGCACACCCGTGGCCATGGTCGAAGTGACGATGAACGATCGTCCCGGCCTGCTGCCCGTGGACATCAACGGCGTTCTCCTGCCCCCCGGCGACTTCTCGGCCGAGCAAGCCAGAGACTACCTGCGGATATCCCTTCCCGACGCCACGCCGGCAGGTCCCGTGGGCACGCCGTGGGGCGATCCGCGCGTGAGCGGGGCGGCCCGGATCGCCGCCGTGCTGTCGGAGCATTGGAAGCAACTTGGTCTGTATCGGATCGCGGTCAAGCCCGGCGAGCCGGCGCCGCAGACCGCCGCGGAGGCCGTGTTCGTCCTCGCGACGCGGCGCGGCGCTCAGGCTGTCTGGGGGACGGCCCCGCAAGCCGACAGCCGTGCGGAAGCGCAAGCGGCGATTGCCAAAGTCGAGCACCTGGTCGCCTACGTCGAGAAGCACGGCCCACTGGATGGACTGAACGCGGACGTCCACATCGATCTCACCCAGAACGCAGCGGCCGACCCGCGAACGGCGAGCCGGTTCGAACTGGACGAGTGAACCGGCACTAGCAACACACCGCAACGTCTGCACAGCCACTTACGCGCCGGCGAATCAATCACTGTCGCGGCTTCAACGTAGCCATCACGCTCCGCGTGATGATCGCAGACAAGTTCACAGCCTCTCCGCGTGATGATGGCAGACAAGAAACGGACTGTCGGCGATTGACCGATCCTTACGACGCTCCGGCGGTCTTCAATGGGAGTCTCGGCGACAACGCCTGTTCGTCGTCCAGCCGATCCCTCAGCTCTTGACGAATCACCGCCATGTCAGGCGGCGCTTCGACGCCCAGCCGGACACCCCCGCCCGTGATCCGGACCACGGTCACAGAAATCTGGTCGCCAATCAGAATTCGTTCACCAACTTTTCGACTGAGTACTAGCATGGGAACCCGTTCTTCCTTGAAAAAGGGTCAACAATGTGGAAACAACGCACGCATCGAAAAAAGTGATACAAGGCGGGAGTCAAGTTTGCATATGATAGCAGTGATAGCGGTATGATGCAAGCGAAAAAATCGGGACAAATACTACCTCTCAAATGGCATTTATAAAAGTGGTGGATATCATCGGCCTCGATCCGGCGTTCCCGAGTACCTGACATATCTAGCGCCACCGGGCATCGGTTTGCGATCTTGGCTGGCAGATCTGCGTCTGGGGCGACTGCTCCAGCCGGGACTCCGCCGGCGCGACTTGCTCAAACGCCTGAGACTGGGGCAATTCGATTCCAACGAAGAATTCGTTATTCCTCGACTTTTCCATCCCGGAAGTCTGGGGAGTACCCGACCGGCGTGTCCGATATCCTTTCCTTCCGGACCGGATGAACTAAATGCATGTAGGCCGCGTCCAAAACCCTGTTTAGCGGCCCAAACCCGACGTCGTTTCCTCCGTGTAACCACAATTCCAGTCATGACTTAATGGACATGAGAGAGCTAGCTGATCTTGACCTGGCAAAGCGTCCCGCCCGCAGCAGGCCCGCGTCCGGCAGGCGCTCGCGGCGATCGCCGGCCGTTGCCCGACGCGCGACGAACCAACGACGCCTGTTGCTGGAGCAGCTCGAGTCTCGCCGCGTCCTGAGCGTCAGCGGAAGCGTCCTGACGGACGACATCTACCCCGCAGGCGACACGGACGACCACTTCTTTGCCGTCTCCGAGCGGGACTTGGCCGATGCAGGCGGCAAGTACGTGGTCACCTTGGCGCTGGCCGGCGCCGTCGACAGTTTTCGGCCGCTGGCCAGGCTGTACTCGTACCCCGGAGATCCGATCGGCAGCGAATTGGACTCCGGTTCCTCGAACACCTACTTGTTAACGAAGGCGGGCACCTACTTCGTCAGGGTCCAGGACAACGACAACCGAGACACGGGCACCTACGCGCTGGCCCTGGAGGGCATCCATCCGCCCAGTCGGGACGCCCAGCAGACGACGCTTGGAGACGTCAAGTCAGACCGCCTGGATCAGATGGGTGAGGTGGACGAGTACACCTTTACGGCGACCGCGGGCAACGTCGTCACGATTTCGTTGTCCGAGGCTCATCTTGGCAGCCGCGCGATCCTGTATTCGCCGGCGGGCGACACAGTCAAACTGTACTCGGCCCAGACGGGCAATCGCGTCACGCGGGTCGCGGCGGGCAACAAAGTGCTGTCAGAGCCCTTGCAGGCCGGGACCTACGTGATTCAGGTTCACGATGATAATTACATGGATGTCGGCGATTACCAGCTGGCCTTGGAAGGACTCGTGCCGGCCAGCAGCGATGCCGTGTCCCTGACGCTTGGTGAATACAAGACCGGAGAGATCGTTGCCGGGGAAGTGGACGCCTACAAGTTTACGGCCGCGGGCGGCGAGATCGTGACGGTGAGTTTGTCGGACGCTCAGTCCGGCAGCAGCACCGAATTGTGGGCGGAGCTTTACTCGCCCTCGGGCAAGAAAGTCGCAAAGCTCCCTGGGACCAACGGGCCCAGCGAGGTCAAAAACGGCAAGAAGGTCTTCTATCAGCTGCCGGCCGAGACGGGAACTTACGTCATCCAGGTCTACGATAACGACTATACCGATTCAGAAGCGTACGGCGTGGCGCTGGAGGGCCTGAATCCGCCCAGCCTGGACGCCGTGGCGATGACGCTTGGCGAACAACGGACGGGGACGATCGACGGCATGGGCGAGGTGGACGAGTTCCGCTTTACGCTCACGGCCGCCGAGCTGGCCGCCAACGGCGGCCAGTACCAAGTCAGAGTCTCATTTTCCTCCAACGACACGGCCAACTACAAGCCTCGGGCCGCGGTCTACGCGCCCTCCGGCGCATTGGTGGGCAGGGAACTGAGTCCCGGTGATGCCACGGTGTCGGCGCTGTCGCAGGCCGGGACGTACGTGATTCAGGTCTACGATAACGACTACACGCACACCAAGGCGGAGCTGATCAACCGCGGCAAGGACCCGGCTTACACCGTGGATTTGCAGGACGCCCAACCACCCCTGGTGCAAAGCGTGGCGGTTAGCGACCTGCTCGTTTCGGACGCCGACGCCGGCGCGGCCAATTTGGCGGTGACGGTCGTGTTCAGCGAGACGATGGACACGGCCACGCTGCCTGCGCTCGTCTACAGCCATGCGGCCGTGATCGGCGGCACGACGCCGACGCTGTCCAATCCCACGTTCCAATGGTCCACGACGGCGGTGGTTGATGATACCGTGACCGTCACCTACGACGTGACCGATCGCGACTTGGCAGCCGCCAACATCACGATCGACGTCACCGGGGCCAAGGACACGGCTGGGAATCCAATGCAGAATTACACGCCCGAGGCCGAGTTCAGCATCGACATGCAGAACCCGTCCGTCAGCGCGTTCACCCCGCGCGACAACGCGACTCGAGTCGCTCTGAACGCGAACCTGGTGATGGCCTTTGACGAATCCGTCCGGAAAGGCTCGGGGACAATCACGATCCGGAGATCCAGTGATGGTTCGATGGTCGAAGCGATTTCCGTGAGCAGCAGCCAGGTGACGCTCTCCGCGGCGACGGTCACGATCGACCCCGCCGATCCGCTGTTGGAGAGCACGGGGTACTATGTCGAAGTCTCCACCGGGGCGTTTCAGGATCTGGCGGGCAACGATTTTTCGGGAGTTCACGGCGGCGCGACGTGGAACTTCACGACGGGCGACTTTACGCCGCCGGCGGTGACCGCGCTCCGGCCCGCCGGCGAAGCCGTGGACGTCCCCATCCACACGAATTTGGAGATCGCGTTCAACGAACCCGTTCGCGCCGGCCTGGGCAGCGTTGCGATCCGGCGGTCGGACGACGGCTCGACGGCCGAGACCATTCCTGTCCCCAGCGATCGGGTCGCCGTGGCGGGGACGACGGTCACGATCGACCCCACGGTGACGCTGTCGGACAACACGTCCTACTACGTCGAGGTCACCAGCGGCGCATTCGAGGACCTGTCGGCCAACGTCTTCGCGGGGATCAGCGGCGCCGCGGCCTGGAACTGGACGACCGTGGATCTTCCTCCGGCGGTCCTGCGTCTCTCCCCGCCGGACGGCGCGGCGGGCGTTCCCCAAGACGCCAACCTGATCATCACCTTCAACGAACCCGTTCAGAAGGGCGCCGGAGACATCGTCATTAAGCGTTCCAGCGATGGCTCGACATTCCAAACGATTCCGGTGGACGACGGCCAGGTATTGGTCTCCGGATCGGTCGCTACGATCGCCCCGGCGGCGGAGCTGGAACGGCGCGAGGACTACTACGTGGAAATCGACGCCGGGACGTTCCAGGATCTCACCGGCAACCCCTTCGCGGGGATCAATGGCGAGACGGCTTGGAACTTTGCCACGGTGGGCCCGATCGCCAACGATGACCGGGTCACGACCAACGAGGACACGCTGATCAACATCGAGGTCCTGAATAACGACTTTGGGATCGGCCGGCCGCTCGACCCGGCCGCCCTGGCCATCGTCGCCGGTTCCGGTCCGGCATTTGGCACCGCGACGGTGATCGACGGCCTGATCTCTTACACGCCGGACGCCAATTTTTCGGGAACGGACATTTTCCGCTACACCGTCCGCGACGTGGTCGGATACGAGTCCAATCAGGGGGTCGTCACGATCGCGATCACGGAGGTGCCGGACTACCAGAATCCGGAACTTCACGAAGACGTGAACCGATCGGGCGCGGTCACTCCCCTGGACGTGCTGATCGGGATCAACCGCATCAACGGGCACGGCAACCAGTTGCCGCCCGACCCGATTCCTCCCGAGGTGCCGTTGTACTACTACGACGTGGACGGCAACAACCTGCTGGAACCCGTGGACCTGCTGATCATCATCAACTACCTGAATCGCACGCCGGGGGCCGGCGAGGGAGAAGGGGAAGCCGGCGCAGAGTTTGCGGCCGGTTCTCTGACGCCGTTTCCGTCTGGACCGGATTTTCGCGCCGCAGGGTCCGCGGCCATCGATTCTCGATGCGCAACACGGGCCGTCGATGAATCCTCCGTGCTCCAGCGTGGGACGGCACGGCACGGCCGGTTCGGGACGCACGCTTTCGCGCTGCCGTCCGCCGGCGCGGGTTGGCTCTGCCGCCACGATGCCGCCCTTGCGGCCTGGGGACAGGACGCCGGCGGGACACTCGATTTCCCGCTGGACGATGTGCTCGCCCTCCTGGCGGCCGATATCGCGGATGCCGGCCGGAACGCGGAGAAACTGTGAAAAAATTGGGACAGGCACCTCGCAGCCCCCTGTTTTTCCAGTGACTAGCGCGGTGCTCGCTCGGAGCCAGTCCCATTTTTTCACAGCCTCGGAGTGATCGCCCGCTCAGTCCAACTGCGGCATCACCACGGCTCCTTGAGCTTGCGCCGGGGTGTCGTGGTAGGCGCCGTAGAACTCCGAATTGCAGTCCAGCCACAGCGTCACGCGGTGGAACTCTTCGTTGGACAGGCGGACGCCGTAGTGCCGTTCGTCCAGGTACGGCAGCAGCGGGGCGGCGCGGGCGCCGAAGCGGCCGGGCGTGGTGCGGCTGCCGCCGTGGACGCCGGCGTTGATCGTGCCGTTGCCCACCGTGAAGTAAAAGCCGTACTTGGCGGCCAGGTTCTCGTAGGACCGCGTCCAGCCGTGCGCGCCGCCGGCCGCGCCCGACAAGTCGATCGCCCGGCGCTGGCGGTGGCATTCGACGCAGTGGCGATCGAGCACGCCCTGAACCAGCCGGGGATAGTTGAACGGATTCGAGCCGTCTACCTCGGGCTGGATCTTCGAGGGCGGACGCAGCAGCGCCAACGCCATGCCGCGCGGGGGCGCCGGCGGCCGGTGCTTGGGTTCGTGACAGCCCTGGCAAGTCAACGCTTCGCCAGGATGGACGTACGTGCCGGATCGCATCGACTGGACGGCCAGCCCCCGCCGGTCCAACGCCTGGAAGTAAATCAACTTGCCGGCCGGCGCCTCGAAATACGCGCTGCCATCCGACTCGACCGGCACCGTTCCCAGCACCGCGCGGGCGTTCGTTTCCTTCGCCGCGCCGATCCGGGGCTGATCGACCGGCGGCGTGGTCTTGGGCAGGACCTGGATCACGCGGATCGCGGCGATTTCGGTCTGTTCGGGCCATTGAAAATCACTGTCGTAGACGTTCGTCACGGCGATCGTGCTCGACCCGTCTCCGGGGGACACGTGGACGTCAGAACCGCGGCTTGTCCGAAGAAGCCGGGCTTCTTGATCAGACGAATGCCCTGCCGTCCGGTCCGGGAGCGCCGGCGGGCAGGGACGCGGCCGCAACGGGATCGGGCTCAGGCAGCAAATCTCCGGATCGCGGTACAGCAGTTCGCGATTGCCGAAACGGTCGATCCAATAGACGCCGCGATTGGCCGCGTGCCGGTCATAGACGCACAGGAAGTCGTCTTCGCTCAGCGGCCAGGCGGTTCCGTACGCCATGTGCTGCCGGATCATCTTCTTGCCGCCTTCGGACTCCGGCAGCGGCACGTCCGGCGTGATCCGCTCGACCTGGGACATCGCGCCGTCGTCCAGGGGCCGATAGTCGATCAGCACCAGCGAGCCGTAGGCGTGGCCGTGGTGGGCGGCGGCGGTCGCCACGTACTTGTTCGAGCCCGGCGCGGCTCGAATGTCCATCTCCATCCACGGCCGGGTCTCGCGCTTCACGGGATAATTGCCGTGATAGCTGCGCGGATCGCGGCCGTCGGGAAAGCAACTCCAGATGTGATGCGCGACGTTCGTGTCGCGATCGACATAGTCCCAACGCGTGTAGACGATCATGCCGTGATGATCGACGCTCGGCTGCCACTCCTGGGTTTCGTGAAAGCTCAAGCACGTGATGTCGCTGCCATCGGCGGCCATCGAGTGCAGTGTGTACGTTGGGGAATCGTAGGGCGGCGCGGAACCGCCACAGCGCAGATAGCCGCCGCGGCGTTCGGAGATGAAGGCAATCCGACCGTTGGGCAGCCAGCAGGGATCGAACTCGTTCCACGGTCCGTCCGTCAGCTGCACCAACCCTGTGCCATCGACGCCCGTGCGAAAAATGTGATAACTGGCCCTCGGCGACCATTCGATCCCCTCGGCTCGGCACTCCGTGTAGGCAAACAGGATCGTGCGGCCGTCGAAAGACAGTTCGGGCGAGAGGAAACAGCCCGGCTCCAACCGCCGGCCGGCCAGCCGCCCGTGCTGAACGACGGAATCCTGGAGCAAATCGACCAGCTTCGGCTCGCCGGAAAACGGATCGCACAGCACGAACAGGCCGCCGCCGGGCTTCGCTCCGAATCCATAGAACTGGTGTACCATGTGATACAGACCTCCCGGATCGTGCCGCTTGATGAACAGCAACTGGTCGAAATCCAGCAGCGGATGGCAGAAGGCGATCTGGCGCAGAAGGCGGCGCGCGTCCAAGTACAACCGGCGGCGCACGTCTTCCGCGGCGGCAGCGGATGATTCGAGCGTCGCACAGCGATCTGCAAACTGCCGCAGCTGTGGCCGCAACTCCGCGAGCCGAGTCGCAGGCGTGCCGAACCGCTCAAACCGCGCGGCGAGGGCCTCGGCGCGAGCCAGCACCGCGCGAGTGTGCGCGAGGGAAAACAGCTCCGTCTCCGGCACGGCAGGAGGCCGGGGAGGCGAACCCCAGGGTTTCGCTTCAGGCTCGGCGTGCGACGACGTTCCAACGCTCTTCTGATCGGCCGGCTTGCCCAAGGCCAGGTTGACATCCGGCTTGTCCTGCCCATACACCTCGATTTCGTCCAGGGCGAACGAACAGCGGCCGGGCACGTCCACTCGCACCACGCGGGCCGTCACGCCTCGGCCGCGCAAGGGGACGGTCAGCGGCGGCCCTTCCCGAACGCCGTAGAACGTCTCGCCGTTGTGCCGATAGACTTCGACGAATTCCGGCTGGCCGGCGTTGTCGGCCACCAGGATGCGAAGATTTCGAGTACGCGACGCCGCCTTGCCATCGGTGCGGTTGAAGACCACGACGCGATCCAGCGGATAGGATTGGCCCAGGTCGACCTGCCACCAAGGGTCCGTTTCGTTACTGGCCGTGTGGAACCCGCAACCGCCCGACTTGACCCCGTCGCAACCCCCGGCGGCATCTTGCCAGGTCGTGACGCCGGACGGCACGACAGCGGGCGGAGCCGGCGGCTTGCCGGCGCCGGCGCGGAACGCCAGATCCTGGTCGATCCAATCGGCTTCGACCATCGCCGCCATCTGCCGCCCGACCGCCGTCGCCGCTAATTCCCGTTGGCCGATCCGCACCCGGCAAGCATCCTCCGCCCGCGAAGGCAAGACGTGTGCGCAAACCAGAGCAGCAGACACCAGCAACACGAGCATCCAAACGGAACGGTTGGCAGCAGGCATAGAACGTCTCCAGGGATGGCCATCGCGACGATCGGCTTGCTCCATTGTGCGGAGCAACGCATTCCGATGCAACTCGGCGGCGCAAACGGCCGCGACTGATTCTTCAGCTTTCTTCTGGTTCCCCATTTTTAACGCCAGCCCTTCCCCCTTAGTCTTTCGCCTTATTCCCTCATCCCTTATCCTTCACCCTTATCCTTCACCCTTCACCCTTCATCCTTGATCCCTGATCCCTGATCCATGCGCATCACCACCTGGAACGTAAACGGTCTGCGGGCGGCCTTGCGAAAGGGCTTCGGCGACTGCCTGGCGCAGCTCGCGCCCGATGTGCTGCTGTTGCAGGAAATCCGCTGCACGCCGGAGCAATTGCCCGCCGAGTGGTCCGCGCCGGTGGGCTGGCACGTCCATTGGCAGCCGGCCCAGAGGCCCGGCTATGCGGGCACGGCCGTCTGGTCGCGCAGGCCGCTGGAGCTGTTCGGTGTGGGACTGGACGATGACGGCGGCGACCCGGACGGCCGGGTGATCGCGGCCCGCGTCGACGGCGTGATCGTGGCCAGCGTGTACTTGCCTTCCGGCTCGTCGGGTCCCGAGCGGCAGGCATACAAGGACACATGGCTGGACCGTTTCCTGCCCTGGGCAGCGCGGATGGCGGCCCGCCGCACGCCCGTGGTCCTGGGCGGCGATCTGAACATCGCCCACACGGAGCGGGACATCTTCTACGCCGCCGGCAACCAGAACAACTCCGGCTTCCTGCCCCACGAGCGGGCCTGGTTCAGCCGGCTGCTGGAAACCGGCTGGACGGATTTTGTGCGTCAACAGTTTGGCGACGTCGACGGCCCGTACTCGTGGTGGAGTAACCGTGGCCGAGCCCGCCAACTGGACCGCGGCTGGCGAATCGACTACCTGCTGGGCAACCGCGCCGCCGCCCAGTGCTGGCGCGACGCCGCCATCTACCGCCACGGCGGCCTGCTGGTTTCCGACCACGCGCCGGTGACGATCAACCTGGAATGGGGCCATTGAAACCCGGAGCGTCAGCGAGAAGGCCGGAGACTGCAAAACGAGAGAACAGAAACACGGTGCGGATGCAGCTGACAGAAAGATGGGGTGACAGAAAGATGAAGAAAGGGAGTGGGAGTCCGTGAGTCGTGGGGGACGGCACGGCCAGAAAACAGGGAACTCTTCCCCAACATCTTTCTGTCACCTCATCTTTCTGTCAGCGTCTTTGCTCCCGGACTTCTGTTGCTGTGCACTTTGTCAAAGGGAGGTTTGTGCATGCTCTACGCCGGTTTGATCGCAGCTCTGCTCGGTGCGGAGGCGGATTTTGCCGTCGCCGTGAAACGCGGTGACGATCGGGTCGAGGTCTGCGCGGAGTCCGGTCGCGTGGTGTTTACTGTCAGTAGTCCCCGTGGGATTGGCGCCGCGACGATCGAGCGCCGCAAGGCCCCGTGGCCGAAAGCCATGATTCTGCGACTGCGCCTGCGCGGCTTGGAATCGCTGGCGATCACGGCGGGGCAAGTCACGCTCGACGTGTCCGTTTCCAGTTCGCCGCCCCACACGGTTCGGCGATCCGCGTCCGAAACGGGCAGGCAGGAGGAAAAGACCATCGACCGCAACAGCCGCTATTGGACGGAGGTCCGCAGCCTCAACGCGGACGGCAAGCCCGCGTCCGGCCTGCCGGCGGATGGAGGCTGGTTCGAACTGCAACTGCCGTCCGCCTTGCTGGCAGACAATCCCGAATCGGTCGTGGTCCGCTGGATCGACTTCTACAGGGGCTGACCACGTAGACCGGTCACTCCGTGACCGGAAAACCGCGCTGCGGAGTGACGAGTCTGCTTTGGCCTAACGGCCTGTCCGGAACACCAGCAGGTACGGCGCCGCGGAGCGGCCGTCGCTGTCCTCGAAGTTGCCGAACTTCCGGCTGTTGAGCCAGATCGCATAGGTCTTGCCCGGCTCCAGCTTGACCGGCAGCACGCACGTCCGCTTGCTCGTGGACCGGCGGACCCGAGGCCTCGACCTTGGCCGGGTACTATGGCGCCGGCCTGGATCAATTCGACAACGCGGTGCATGTTGTCGAGCGTGTGCCGCTGAGCGCCCAATTGCGTGGCGATTTTCTTCTCAGAATCGTCGAATAATGCCAACCGTTTGGGCCATGCGTCTATTCTCTCCCCGATACGCTCTGTGTCAACAACGGTGATTTGGCGGAAGCGTTCGCCGAGTTGCTGCGCGTCACGGGTGGCAGCGGCGGTGTGTCCCGGTCGTCCTCGACGAGCAGCGTCGAGTCATTCCCCGGATCCAGGGCCTTGCCGGTCGGCTCGTTCGAACAAACCGCGCAACGAGAGCCGGAAACCGGGCAGCACTTGGCCGCCATCGAGCGAGCCGTCTTCGTCGATTTCCGTCACGGCGGTCGGACTCGTGAACGCGCGCGCCGATCGCGTCTTGGGGTCGATGTACCAGACGAGGCGCAGCCCGGCTTGAAAGTACTGCTTCAGCTTACGTTCCATTTCGCGTCGGGTGTTGGTGTCCGACAGCACCTCGACCACCAGGTCGGGGACCAGGGCCGGGATCGGCCGCCGTCCCAACCGCTGCTTGGGAAACCGGCTCCAGCCAATGAACGACACGTCGGGCAGCTTGACCTTGCCCGGCAGGATCTTCAGCGGTCCGTCCGCCCCCATGACCTGGCCCAAATCGTGCGTTTTCAGGTACGCGCCAATCTCCGTAATGATCCACGCCGCCAAAACCGCTTCCTGCCACCCCATGGCTTTCTCCACCAGGACGCCGTCTTCCAGTTCATACAGCCGATCTTCGTGGTCTGCGATGTCCAGCAGATCTTGCTCGGTCGCTGTGCCGGGTGCCGGGACCAGCCGGATGCGTTCGGCTGGAATCCCGCCGAGATGCTGCTGCAAATCGGCCAAACTCCAGTCGCTGGCCCAATCGCGCGGCAGCGTTCTGGCAGCGATTTCGGACGTGGCGGTTGTCGTGGACATGGGAACTCCTTGATTGCGGACCTGCACGTATTATCGGAGAAGCCCAGCCTCCGGGCAAGCGGCACACATCGAAGTCCAACGCACAGCCAGTTCCG
>CAZAQY010000063.1:0-7808 GCA_964486845.1 uncultured Pirellulaceae bacterium | reverse complement strand
GCGACGGTTCCCGGCTTTCGGTCGTGTCGGCTTATTTCACGATCTACGCCTACGAGGCCCTCAAACAGGCTCTGGACCGCATCGAACACATGGACTTCCTGTTCGGCGAGCCATCCTTCAGCAATCGGCTGGACCCGGACAAGACCGAAAAGAAGTCGTTTCTGATCGACGCGGACGGCCTGCGTGTTGCCAACCGGCTGCAGCAGAAACGGGTCGCCAAAGAGTGCGCGGACTGGATCGAACACAAGGTGGACATCAAGACGGTCAAGCAGTCGAACCTGCTCCACGGCAAGATGTATCACGTTGCCAACGGCGGGGTGGAAGAAGCCATCCTGGGAAGTTCCAACTTCACGGTGCGCGGGCTGGGCTTGGGGGCCGACGGCAACAACATCGAATTGAATTTGATCGTGGACAGCAACCGGGACCGCCAGGAACTCCGGCAATGGTTCAGCGAACTCTGGAACGACGACACGCTCGCCAAGGACGTCAAACGCGAGGTTCTGGACTACCTGTGCAAGCTGTACGCCAACCAGTCGCCCCAGTTCTTGTACTACCTGACCCTGTTCCATCTGTTTCGCGATTACCTTGACGGGACCCGCGATCTCGAGGAAGACATCCGCCGCGTCGCCCTGCCGGATACCCTGATTTGGAAGGCCCTTTTTTCGTTCCAGAAGGACGGGGCCAAGGCCGCCATCAACAAGATCTTGCTGTACAACGGCTGCATTTTGGCCGACAGCGTCGGTCTTGGGAAAACCTTCACCGGTCTGGCCGTCATCAAGTACTTCGAGCTGCGCAACGAACGGGTGCTGGTCCTCTGCCCGAAAAAACTCAGCCGCAACTGGACCATCTATCGCTTGCCCAGCAGCCTGAATCCCTTCACGGACGACAAGTTCCGTTTCGATGTGCTGCACCACACGGACCTGTCTCGAGACTCCGGCGAGTCGAACGGCATCGACCTGGCCGCACTGAACTGGGGCGCTTACGACCTGGTGGTCATCGACGAATCGCACAATTTCCGGAACAACAAACTGGCCACGCAGCGGCCGGGTGACACCGAGCCGCGGCGCAGCCGATACCAGCGTTTCATGGAAGACATCATCGCCTCCGGCGTGCGGACCAAGGTGCTGCTCCTGTCGGCCACGCCGGTGAACAACCAGCTGGCGGACCTGCGGAACCAGATTTCTTTCATCGCCGGAGGGGATGTTGCCCGCGACAGCGGTCCCGATGCGGCTTTCCACGAGAAACTCGGCATCCCGTCGGTTCGGGAAACCACGCGCAAGGCGCAGGCCCAGTTCACGGCTTGGGCGAGACGTCAGCCCGGCAAGCGAAAGACGCGCGATTTGATCGCCGCCATCGGCGGCGACTTCTTCAAGCTGCTGGACGGCCTGAGCATCGCCCGTTCGCGCCGGCAGGTTGCCACGCACTACGCGAACGAAATGCAGCGGCTGGGCGGTTTCCCACGCCGCCCGCCGCCGAAAGCCGCCCACGCGCCCATCGACCTCGAACAACGCTACCTGTCCTTCGAGCAGTTGGACGCCGAAATCAGCCGCCTGAGCCTCGCCCTGTATCATCCGACCCGGTTTCTCCGCGACGATCTGCCGGCAGAGATCCGCGAGGCGTACCAGGCCAAGATCCTGGGCGGATTCACGCAGGAAGGCCGCGAACGAATCCTGATCGCGATGATGAAGGTCAACTTCCTCAAACGCCTGGAAAGCTCCGTGGACTCGTTCCGCCTGACGCTCCAGCGAACGATCGAGAAGATCAACAACCTGGAGGAACGCATCGGCCAGTTCGAGAAGCATCTGACCAGCAATCCCGAAATCGATTACGACAGCCTCACGCCCGACCAGTTCGAGGACCCGGATTTCGACGGCGAGGATTTCACCATCGGCGGGCGACGCCGCATTCATCTCGGGCACCTCAAGCTGCCGGAATGGCTGAAGGCCGTCCGCACGGACCGCACCGAACTCCAATTTCTCTTGGAAAAAACGCACGCGATCAGCGCCAAACGCGACGGCAAGCTCGGCGAGCTGAAAAAGCTGATCGAAACCAAGGTCCGCCAGCCCACCGTCAACCGCGACGGCAAACCGAATCGCAAGGCCCTGGTCTTTACCGCCTTTGCCGACACGGCCCGCTACCTGTACGAGCATGTCGCCCCCTGGGCGCAGACACATCTGGGCATTCACACCGGGCTCGTCTGCGGCGACGGCGGAAACGAAGCCTCCTTGGGCCGAACCGACTACGACGACATCCTGACCAACTTCTCGCCGCTCGCCAAACGCCGTGCCGAACAGCTTTCCCGCTTTCCCAGTCAGCGCGACGAAATCGACCTGCTGATCGCCACCGACTGCATCAGCGAAGGCCAGAACCTCCAGGACTGCGATCTGTTGGTCAACTACGACATCCACTGGAACCCGGTGCGCATCATCCAGCGTTTCGGGCGTATCGACCGCATCGGCTCGCACAACGAAACGGTCCAGCTCGTCAACTTCTGGCCCGTGGCCGATCTCGACAAGTACTTGAACGTCAAGCACCGGGTCGAGGCGCGCATGGCCCTGGTCGATCTGGCCGCGACCCAGACGGACAACCTGCTGGACCCCGGCCAACTTGAGGAGTTGATCAAGGAAGACCTCTTGTTCCGCGATCGCCAGCTCAAACGGCTGAAGGACGAAATCCTCGACCTGGAAGACCTGGACGACTCGGTGTCGCTGACCGACTTTTCGCTGGACGAATTCCGGCTCGACCTGCTGGACTACTTGAAAGCGAATCAGTCGGCTTTGGAGGAAGCCCCGGAGGGCATGTACGCCGTCGTACCGCCCAAATCGGACGTCCCCGCCGCCCAGCCCGGCGTTCTGTTTTGCCTCCGCCACTCGCCGAAGCCCGCGTCTGCGTCGGCCAAGCCCGCCGACTCGACCCAGCTCAATCCGCTTGCGCCGTATTACCTCGTCTTCCTCCACGACGACGGCACGCTCCGCTTCAGCTTCGCCCGGCCCAAAGAGTCGATCCTGCTGTTCCGCGACCTGGCCGCCGGAGAGCCCAACGCCTTCGAACGGCTCTGCAATCTGTTCGACGAGCGCACCCACGACGGCGCGGATATGAGCCACTACGACGGACTGCTCAGAAAGGCGCTCGCTTCGATCGAGGAGACGTTCCAGCGGCGGGCCGCGGCTGGTCTGATCGCCCATCGCAACGCCGTACTGCCGACAATCAGCGAGACCCCGACCGCCGATGGCAGCGGCTTTGAACTGGTGACTTGGTTGGTGATTCTGGAGTAGGTACCATGAGCAAGACGATTGTGCCCGCCGATTACGTGGGGTTTCTCAAGGGTATCAAAGCCCGTATTAGGGAAGCGAGAACGACCGCTGTGCGGGCTGTCAATCGAGAGGTCATCCGGCTATATTGGGACATCGGACAGGCCATCGTCAACAAACAGCAATCCGCCCATTGGGGCGACGCCGTCGTGGAACGTCTCGCCAGCGACCTGCGGGCCGAGTTTCCCGATATGCGAGGGTTCTCCGCCGACAACCTTTGGCGAATGCGGCAGTTCTACGAGGAGTACTCCAACGCAGACTTTCTGGAACAAGCTGTTCCAGAATTGGCGAGACTGCGCAAGACACTCCTGGAACAGGCTGTTCCAGAAAAGGGCGTGACGGCTCCGCGGCCTCGAAAAACCAGGACGGCAGAAATCCGTGAAAACTCTGGAGTGTTGGCAGGCAGTCGTGCTTCGGTCGACAGCATCGCACCTCGCGTGCAAGCCCTACGAGAATTCGCGGCTTGCGTTCCCTGGGGCCATCACGTCGAACTGCTCAAGAAGGTCAAGAATCCCGCCGCGCGTCTCTACTACCTCCGGGCTACGTCTCAGCTTGGCTGGTCCCGCAAGGTGCTCTTGAACCAAATCAAAGCCGGGGCTTACGAGCGGGCGGTCACAGAGAAGAAAAGCCATAACTTCGCGCTTGCCCTGCCAGAACATTTCGCCGAGCAGGCGGACGAGATGATGAAGAGCAGTTACAATCTGGAATTCCTGGGCATCGGCCGGGCCCTGAAAGAACGCGAACTGGAAAACCGGTTGATCGAACACTTGCAGCAGTTCATCCTTGAACTCGGCTACGGCTTCTGCTTCGTCGGCCGCCAATTTCGGCTGACCCTCGGGAACAAGGAGTATTTCGTCGATCTGCTGTTCTATCACCGCTTTCTCAGGGCATTGGTGGCATTCGACCTGAAACTCGGCCCCTTCGAGCCCGAACACGCGGGGCAAATGGACTTCTACCTGACCGTCCTGAACGACAAGGAACGCGGCCCCGGCGACCAGCCATCGATCGGAATCATCCTATGTGCCGAAAAAGACGACATTGAGGTCGAGTACGCGCTGAGGACCAAGATGAACCCTATCGGGGTCGCCGAATACCAGCTTCAATCGCGTCTGCCGGCTCGGTTCAAAGGAAAACTTCCGACGGCCCGACAGCTTTCGGACGCGATTCGTCGCGCACTACCGGCACCCGAATGAGGAGTGTTGCCTGCCATGGCCGACCGCATCGATCAACGTTCTGCGATCGCCTCGGCGCTAGGTGCTTTTACCGACCGCCCGTTTCCGGAAGCCGCAGCGAACCTTTTCAATGCCTTGGGTTACGCTTCCGAAAGGCGACTGCCAATTTCCACGGTTTCCCAGTTCCTGGACAGCCTGGATCCCAACGCCAAGCTGACGGCACGCGAGCGTGAGGGTCTTCAGTCCCTTGGCTCGCTCCATTTTCTGTTTCAGTTGACGGATGCTGAACTGACTGCCCAACTCGACCTGTTCGATGACCGTTCCGCCGTCGAGACAGCACAGATCCAATCGTATGTGTTTCTGGCGGCCGAATTGCCCTCGGGGCACTACACCCGAACCGCACTTTCCACGCTGGTGCGCGCCGTCAATAAACCACTGCCGATGCCGGCAATCGTGCTGTTTCGGCATGACGACTCCGTATCCGTCGGGATCATCCATCGCCGCATCCACAAACGGGACCAGGGCCGGGACGTTCTCGAAAAAGTCACGCTCATCAAGGACATCGCTTGCACCGATCCCATTCGCGCGCATCTCGAAATACTGAACGACTTTGCCCTGGGCAATCTCGACGCCGATTTCCGCGTCTCGGATTTTGTCGGCTTGCACGAAGCGTGGCAGAAACGCCTGGGTTCGTACGCCTTGTCCAACGATTTCTACCGGGAGATCGCCGACTGGTACTTCTGGGCCCAGCACCTGATTCAAGACGGCCAGATCGTCTTGCCACAGCATTGCGACACCGAGCAGGAGCAGTCCCTGTTTCTTATTCGTTTGCTGACGCGAGTCATCTTCTGCTGGTTCCTGGTCGAGAAACGGCTGATTCCGGCCAGCCTGTTTCGGGAACACTCGATCCGGTCACTCCTGAACGAGTTCAACCCCAGCAAGGACCCGAAGAAACCGGACAAGGCGGGCACCTATTACCACGCCGTCCTGCAGAATCTCTTTTTCGGCACGCTCAACATGCCGGTTGACCAGCGGGCCTTTCGGCAAAAGAAGAAGGCAGACGAGCGGTACGACAAGAACTACGGCATCACGAACCTGTGGCGCTATGAATCCGATTTCCGGGACGCCAAGGACTGGCTGGCCCTGGCCGCCCGGATTCCCTTTCTGAACGGCGGCCTGTTTGACTGCCTTGATGACAAGACCGGGAAGCGGAAGGACAACTTCATCCTCGACGGTTTTTCGGACAATCCCCGCCTGTGCTGCCACTTGCCCAACGATCTGTTTTTCGGGCCGGAGCGTAACGTGGACCTGTCGAAGGATTACGGCGAGGAAACCAAGAAGACCGCACGCTCGAAAAAGGCCAAGGTGCGCGGCCTGATCGAGATCCTGTCCCGCTACAAGTTCACGATCGAGGAGAACACGCCGCTGGAAGAGGAAATTGCCCTCGACCCGGAACTGTTGGGCAAGGTCTTCGAAAACCTGCTCGCGTCGTACAACGAAGACACGCGCACCACGGCCCGCAAGGCCCTGGGCGCGTTCTACACGCCGCGCGAGATCGTCAGCTACATGGTCGATGAAGCGCTCAAGTCGCACCTCAGCACGCAGGTGCCTCGCTGCAAGGGAGCGCTGGAAGACCTCTTCTCCAATAAGGCCACGCTAAAAGAAATCAAACCCGACACGCGCGACGCGCTAATCGCCGCGATCGGCCGCGTCAAGATTCTCGACCCGGCCTGCGGTTCCGGCGCGTTCCCGATGGGCGCGCTGCATCGGCTGGTGGACCTGCTGCAAAAGCTCGATCCCGACAACGTCAAGTGGCGGGAAATCCAGCGGCTGCGCGCCGTGGCCGAGACGGAAGAGGCGTTCAAGTCCGGCGACCGGGAATCGCGCGAGCAGCGGTTGAAGGAGATCAACGACACCTTCGAGTTCAATTCCTCGGACTACGGCCGGAAGCTGTACCTGATCGAGAACAGCATCTACGGCGTGGACATTCAGCCGATCGCCACGCAGATCGCCAAGCTCCGCTTCTTCATCTCGCTGGTGGTGGAGCAAAAGGTGACTCCAAGTGCGCCGAATTTCGGCGTGCTGCCGTTGCCCAACCTGGAAACCCGGATCGTTGCGGCCGACACGCTGATCCCGATTGAGAAGTCGGAGCGCGACCTGTTCTCGACGGAACTCGACCGCCTGCGCGCCGAACTGGCCGCGATCCGTCACCAGCACTTCAACGCCCGCAGCCCGGCCGTCAAACGGAAGTGGCGAGAGGCCGACGCGGCAAAACGCCAGGAGATCGCCGACTATCTCGATCGCGAGCACACCATCCCGCCCGAATCCGCCCGCAAGCTCGCGGCCTGGGATCCCTACGACCAGAACACGTTCGCCCCATTCTTCGATTCTGAATGGATGTTCGGTTTGCCGGTTGGCAGGGTAACGGTGCGGAAACAATCCACCGGCACGATCCGCGGCAAGTTCACCTTCGTGAATGACCTGCCGGGCCAAAAGGAACTCGTCGCTGAAACGTCACAACAAATCGACACGGGCTTCGACATCGTCATCGGCAATCCGCCGTATGTGCGCATGGAAGAGATCAAAGACTACAAGCCACTGTTCCGCAAAATCTACAAGTGCTTCAGTGGCCGTGCCGATCTCTACGTTTATTTCTTTGAGGCAGCCTTCAATCTCTTGAGCTTGAACGGCGTCTTGTCGTTTATCAC
Organism: uncultured Pirellulaceae bacterium; assembly: GCA_964486845.1. GTDB lineage: Bacteria > Planctomycetota > Planctomycetia > Pirellulales > Pirellulaceae > Anammoximicrobium. The sequence goes on along the minus strand of CAZAQY010000063.1, from coordinate 617 downwards.
GTCGAACAAATACTTCCGAGCCGCGTACGGCCCGGCATTGCGGCAACTCTTGGCGACACGCTGTCGCATTCGGAGCCTCGTGGATTTTGGCGATGCCCCGGTTTTCACTGCGATTGCATATCCGGCCATCATCGTCGCGCAACGTCTTGCCGAGGACCAAACCTTGCCGTCGGACGCGCGCACTCGTGCGATGAGTTGGACCCCCGGCCCACCCATCGAACGATTCGCCGAGATTCTGGCCTCGAAGTGTATCAACTTACCGCAGTCTTCCCTGATTGCGGATGCGTGGCGGATTGAAGACGACACGACCGCTCGCATTCTTTCATCGCTTCGCGCAACCGGGATGCCGCTCGCTGAGTATGCCGAGGAAAGAATTTTCCGCGGCGTTGTCACGGGATTGAACGATGCGTTCGTGATCGACTCGCCGACTCGGCGACACTTGATTGCCGAAGACAACCGAGCCGCCGAAATCATCAAGCCGTTTCTTCGCGGACGCGACGTGAAGCGGTGGAATGCCGTGTCGAGCGATCAATGGCTCATCTACACCCGCAAAGGCATCGACATCCGCCGGTATCCGTCGATCGTGAAATACATGCGACCGTTCAAAGAAGCCCTCG
>CAZAQY010000062.1:0-35076 GCA_964486845.1 uncultured Pirellulaceae bacterium | reverse complement strand
CAAAGCCTCTCAAGGAGTTTCGTCTTCTTTTCCTCAAATTCCTCTCGCGTTATGTATCCCTTATCGACCATCTGGCCAAGTCTTTCGATCGCATCGAGAATGTTTTGGGAAGCGGGATTCCTGCGCTCATCATTCACATTGCCGCTCGTAGGTGTACCCCGACGGATCTGTTCCACAATAGCAGCGTTCTTGGCCTTGGCTTCTTCGATCTGGCAGTTGATCGTGTTTCTGATCTTAGCAAACCGTTCACGGAAAGACGTACGCTTCGCGCTTCCGTCCTGTTTGCCGTCGCCCGGCTGCTGGTGCTGATCCATCGTTGGGTCAGATTGAGGCGAGGCCGTTGTGGGCGGCTGGGGAGACCCTGCCACGCTTGCCGACGTTGGCAAGGCATCTTTATTGTCTCGCTTGCCGAACAGTGACGCGATTTCCTTGACCACATCAGTCACGTCAATTTGGATACCACCGCCCACGGATCCCATAGCCTCCGCTGCCTCGCCAGAGCACTTCGGGCTACAGTAAGCAGCCAAGCCAGTCCATGAGTCAAAGCCGCGTCCGCACCAGCAGCATTTGGTGTACATGGTACAATCTCGCTCGTTCGTGCCTAACGATACTAATTATCGCCAGCCAAATCCGTGATAACCCGTTTATCAGCGGGATTATCACCGGTAGCGCAAAATGTTATCACCGGCCTCGCACCTATGCAAGAGGGGATCTTTCGGAGCTGGTGATAACGCGGGAAAAATCGGAATCGGAGGAGATGTGGGTTTGTAGACATTAAACATCCTTGGTTGTTTGCGTCAAGCTGGGCGGGGGCGCGTCTTTGATCTGATAGAGAATCTTGAAGCTGGAGTCGTTTCCCGAGAAAGAGGTAGCCGTTGATCCGGGTGAGAGGCGTGCTGGGCCAACCGCATGTTCAGACTGGACGCAAGTCTAACGGGAGAAGTTGGTCATCGGTGCAGGCTGGGGGGGCGGTTGCGGCGGGTTGGTGGCGCAGGTCGAGGTTTCGTGGCGAGCGGGTTTGGACCAAATCCCGCGTCGGGCCGATTGGGTATTGACATTAGTATACTGATGCACAGAATATTACACTCGGTAGCAAGTCGGATTCCTTGTCGAAGGGAGGGCGCAAGATGAGCGTGGAGAATTTCGGCAGATTGCTGCACGAGGCGAAGTTGAGCAAGAATGACAAGGAGTGGTTCCCGCGTTGGATCAGACGGTACGCATCGAGTGTGAAGATGGTGGATGGAAAGCTGCCGGTCGGGCCGGAGGAAGTGATTCCGTTCCTGCGGTCGCTGCTGAAGACGAAGACCCCCGCCTGGCAGCGGCTGCAAGCGGTGCGAGCCATCGAGGCTTACCGCAATCTGGTGTTGCGGACCGAGGTTCCATCGCTGGAATTCATCCGGCAGAAATTGAGTCGGCTGGCGGATCAGGAGCGGGCTGCGGGGACGGGTTTCGGGCGTCCGGGCGTCGAGGACGAGCGGCATCTGATCGGACAGATCGACTCCAACGAGCCTGCGGTCATCCAGCAGATGCGGAAGGAGATGCGGGTCCGGCACAAGGCGCTGGAGACGGAGCGGTCTTACGTAGGGTGGGTGCAGCGGTTCATCCAGCATTGCGGTTCGCCGGATCTGGCGAAATTCGGGGAGGGGGAGATCAAGACGTTCCTGACGGACTTGGCTGTTGACGGGAACGTGACAGCGGGGACGCAGAGGCAGGCCAAGTGCGCGTTGCTGTTTCTGTACCAGATCGTGCTGGGCCGGGAACTGGGCTTTCTGGATGTGGGGCCGGCGTCGAAGCCGGAACGGTTGCCCGTGGTCCTGAGCCGTCAAGAAATAGCCAAGTTGCTGCCGGAATTCAAGGGCTTGAGGCGGTTGATGTTTTTGGTGATGTACGGGGCGGGATTGCGGCACCGGGAGTGCCGCCGCCTGCGGGTCAAGGACGTGTGCTTGGACGAAGGGCATCTCGTCGTACGTTCCGGCAAGGGGGATCAGGACCGGATTACGGTGTTGCCCGAGCGCTGCCGCGAGGCGCTGCGCGAACAGATTGAAGACGTGCGGCGATTGCACGAGCGCGACTTGAACGAGGGTTTTGGCGCGGTTTACCTGCCGCACGCGTTGGAGCGGAAGTACCCCAATGAGAAGCGGGAGTTTGGTTGGCAGTGGGTATTTCCGTCGCACCAGATGGCCAAGGATCCGCGGTCGGGAGAAATCCGCCGCCATCATGTGTCCGAGGACTTTTTCGGTGGATTCTTCAAGCGGGCAACGGATCGCGTCGGGATCGTCAAGAATGCCGTTCCCCATTCGCTGCGCCACAGTTTCGCGACGCATCTGCTGGAGGACGGGGCGGACATCCGCACGGTGCAGGAGTTGCTCGGACACAAGGACGTGCGGACGACGATGATCTACCTGCACGTGATGAACAAGCCCGGCCTGGCGGTGCGGAGCCCGGCGGACGCGTTGAGCTGAGCGGAGTTTCGCGAGAACAGGACAGGACCCTTTTGGCCGAAGCCCCCTTCGGGCCGTTCCGGCAAAAGGGTCCTGTTTCGGAAAATACCGCAACTGCAGTTGGACTTGCGGGTCGGCGTCATCCGCCAGCTTGAGCAGTGCCTGCCGCAGGGCCGGGCTGGCATCCAGCAGCGGCTCGCTCAGCCGCACCGCGCGATCTCAGCGAGGATTGGGGCGAACGGGCCGGCGACTCGATGTCGCTGACCAGCAGTTGCGTATACGAACGGAAGTCGATGTGGTTGGGCAACTGCTTGCCCGTGTCCTCGTTCTGCAGATACATGTGCCGGTATTGGAACCACGCGCCGTTGTTCGTCCCGTCGGCCCGCACGATCATGGGGATCGCGTTGCCTTGGGACCGCTCGGTATCGTGGATCTTTCGCGACCAGCCTGCGGCCAACGATGTGAACCGGTGCAGGCTGTACCGCTGGGCGTCGGAGAACACCACGTCGGCGTGTCCATCCTCGTCGATATCCACGAGCCGCAGACCTGCGTCGCGGCCGGCTTGGTCCACGATCGCTGTCTTCGGCGGCAGCGCGAACGGCAGTTTGGTCCATTGGCTCCGCTCCCCGGACCACTGAAACACGCCATTCTGGCGAGGATTGCCGACGATCAGTTCGCAAACGCCGTCCAGGTCCAGGTCGCGGAACCGGACGCCCCGATCGGTGCCGGAATCGGCGGTCAGCACCGGACCGTCCAGTTCCAGCCCCTTCAGCCCGCCGGCCACGGCCGTCCAGCCACGGCCGTCGAAGTGCCACAGCCCGGACTGCTGTCCATTGCGCACCAGGATGCTGGCATTGCCGTTGGCCTGCAGTACGCCGAAGCGGACGCCGGTCAGGGCGCGTTTGCCCTGAGCGTCGGTGCCGGCGATCTGCACGGGGAAGTCCCCAACCTTCCACGAGCGAGTATCGGGCGACCACAGGCGCGCCTGGCGGACCTGGTCGTTTCCGATCACCACGTCCATGTAACCGTCGTTGTTCAGGTCCAGCACGCGGACGCCGTTGTCGCTGCCGTCGTCGGCCCGCAACGGTTGGCCGCCCAGCAGGTTCTTCGTCAGCCGTTCGTGTACTTCGTAGAAGTTGAGCACCGTGACCTTTTTGCCGTACCGGCTCGTCGCATGGTCGATCAATTCGATGACCTGGTCGTTGCGGATCCAGCGGTCGGGATGGAAGGTGAGGGTAAACGTGCCCTGTTTGATGGCCGCCGCGTCGATGGCGGCCTTCATATCGCGGACGGTGTCCGGATTGTGATTGCCCTGCAAGTTGATGCCCAACCAGTCGTCGGGGATGGGCGACGGCATTTCCCAGCACAGGTGGTCGATGACGTAGGGATAGGGGTAGTTTTCGATGTAGTTGACGAAGTTACGGTCGCGGGGAATGTATTTGGTGAACCGCGGCCGGCCTTCTTCGTCGGTGGTGAGCGACCGCGGCAGGACCGGATCGTCGGCGGTGAAGTGCAGGAACACCGACGAATCGACACGCAGGAAATGGCCGAGTGGCGTGGTCTTGTTGAACATCTCGGAGAAGAACCGCGGCCCGACGGAGTTCATCGAATCGCAGCAGGGCATGCGGAACCCCGTCACGCGGTGGTTCGGGATGCGGAACAGCAAGTCGATGGCGTCGTCGTAGGTCTGTTTGGCCTTGGCGAAATCCCCGCCCTGCAGGCAGGGACACGGGTGCGTGGCCGTGTGGGCCTCGATGTTGACTTCTTCAGCCAGCCATTTCGCCAGTTGCGGATCGGTCAGGTCCACCTGGTTGGTCATGATGCTGACTGCCCCGCGGCCGTCGATCTTCTTGAGTCGCTCGATGATCGGCCGCAGGCATTTTTCGTAGGGTGCGGTGCTCCGCATATCGTCGATCGCCAGCACCAGGACGACCTCGACGCCCTCCTGGCCGACCCACTGAGGCGTGACGAGCTTGGGCGCCTCCAAGCCCACGTAGTACGGGTTGCAGGCGTCGTCGAGCCAAGTCAACCGATTGCCCACGTCAGCCGCCGGAGCCTGCACTACCGCCGTCGCACACAACAAGAACGCCATCACCTTCCGCATCGCGAACTCCTTGAAAAAAGAATCAAGTCCACCACCACTGGGATACCCGATGGGGCTTGGAGATGCAAGCCGTGCGCAGCGGATTCGTTGCCAACGGTGGCGGAGATCGCGTGGGCCGTTCAATCTTGACTTTGGATCCCGTCGATGTAGCCTTGGGCGCCGGTCTTCAGGTTGGCGGCGTTCCCTCGTATCCCGCATCCCGCATCCCGCCCCTCCGTCAACCACCGATTCCGATCAAGTACACGACCATCACGATCCCCAACAAGGCCAGGATGACGGCGACGACGACCGCCAGCATCGCGGTGCGGGGCGTGTAAACCTGGCCTCGTTTTGACAAGTGAACGAAACGATAGTACTCGAAGGCTGCAAACAGGCTCACCACAACTCCCAAAGAAATCAGCCCCGTGCCGATCCACAGCGACCAGCCAGTCGAACGTTGCTGAAGAGGCATGTGCCCCGCGGCGGCGATTTCCCGCAGAAACAAACCGAACCGGGCAACGACGAAGCCAAAACCCATCAGCGCCAAGCCGGTGCGCATCCAAGCCAGCAGCGTCCGTTCGCCCGCAAAGCGGACGCGCGGATCTTCGGGGGATGGCAGATTCGGTGTCAAGTTCTGGTTGCTCATGCGATAGCCAATTCTGGAGTGCAGCGTCTTGTCGCCGCTTTGGCTGAATGCTTGCAGTGCTGTAAATCGAAGCACCGCGAAATGCCGGGACCCCATCCGCCAATCGGGCCCCACGTTGGTTCCAAAGCGGCGACAAGGCGCCGCACTCCGAAACGTCCGTCCTATCGGCCCGACGACGCCATATCGTAACTGAGCATCGGCGCCGCATAGTAGCCCATGGCGGCGACGACGACGTCCAGACGATAGATCGGGTCCTGCATCAAGCAGACGCGGCGATCGGAAGCCGGGATCGTTGTCGTGTAGATCCGCAACTCGCCGGGGCTGCTGGTGATCAGCTCTTCCCGCCAATCGCCCAACACATCGGCAATCGCCACCAGGCGGCCGGCGAGTTTGGGCGGATGCTCGCCGCCGCGGAAATCGCAAATCTTCGAGCCGCGCAGCAGTTCTCGCTGTGGATCGGCGTCCCAGTAGACGGGCTGCGACATCGTGCCCTGCCGTTCGTCGGACAGCATTTCCCCTGCGGCGCTGAACAGCCAACTCTTGGCAAAGCGGCGGTCGCGGTCCAGGTCGGCCGCATGACACTCGGAGCCCGGATGCCCGTCGTCGATGTCCGCGCACATGCCGTCCGTGCCAACGTGATTGGTCGGTATCTGCAGTCCCCACAGCACGGCGCCGGTCTTGGCCTCCACGAGGCACAGGCCGTTGTTCTTCCGGGGAGGCTCGATGCCGTAAAAGATCTCCAGGCCCGGACGCGCCGGGTCGATGTCCCCGACAAAGCAGAAGTCGGGGTGGCCGAAGCCGGTGCTCCACAGGCCGTTGCCGTTGTCATCGACGACCGCCGAACCGATGATCACTTCGTCGCGGCCGTCGCCGTCCACGTCGGCGGCGTGCATGATGTGTGCGCCCTGGCTGTTGTAGCGCCCGCGGCCCGTCTCCTCGCGGCTGTCCCAAGTCCACAGCCTGCGCAGCCCCTGGGCTCGCGTGAACTCGTAGGCCGCCAGCCGGATCGTCGTGTACGTGCCTCGCTCGACGATCAAGCAGGGCGTCTTGCCGTCCAGGTACGCGACGCACATCTGGTTGCGGCTGGAGAGGTTGTAGTTGTACTTCTCGCCCGGGATCTGCCGCGACGGCCAGTCGTCCCGCGCTAGTTCGCGGCCGGTCAGGCCGTCCAGGATCGAGAGCCATTCAGGTCCCTGCTCGACGCGTCCGTCCGGCCCGCGCGGGTCGCCTTCGCCCGTCTTGACCGCCACCTCGGCGCGGCCGTCGCCGTCCAAGTCGAACACGGCCAGCGGCGAGTACCAGATGCCGCGCTCGATGGCCCAGCCCAGGTCGGTGCGCCACAGTCGCCGGCCGTCCTGCGTGTAGGCGTCCAGCTTGTACGTGTCCGGGCTGGGCGTCCACCAAGGCAGCGCCGGGTCGATATTGTCTTGAGGCTGCTTCAGCACAAAGTCGTAACGGCCGTCGCCGTCCAGGTCGCCAATGCCGGCCTTCTGGACCGTCACGCCGGGGTCGAGCTTGATCACGAGGCAGGACGGGGCGTCGTCGCCGGCTTGGACGCGGACCGGCGGCGACACGCTTTGTTTGGCCTCGCTGGTGACGGTGCGCACGGTGTACTCGTATTCGGCGCCCGCCTGGGCCGTTTCATCCACGAAATCCGTGGTGGATTGGATCGGAGTCTTGTTCAGCGGTTCCGGCTTCCCGCCGGGCGAAGTGCGAAGGACGTCGAACGCAACCTCGCGGGGGTCAGACGCGAGCAGTCGCCAACTGAGATACACGCGGCCCGCACCGGCCGGCAGAGCGACCAAGGCGCGATCCAAGGCTTCCGCCACGCGCGTCTTGGCAAAACCCGTCACCTGCGGCTTTTCCACCCACGCCGGAACGGGGCGGAAGGTCAGGCAGTCGTAGTACGACGATCCGGGGCCGGCCGCGCAAGCGTAGCGGTCGTCCACCCAGAGTTCGAACGTGCCGTCCCGGACGTCGACGACTCCCAAGCTGCGATCGCTGCCGTCTCTTTTCTCCCAGGTCTTGCCGTCGCGCGAGATCGCCAGGGCCCGGCCCAGCTTGATCTCGACCTCGTATCGGCCGCGGGGGATGCCGGTGATGCGCGTGTGCAGCGGCGGCGCCCCGTCCTCCGGCGTAGCGCGGTCCTGCTGGACAACCGGTGATTGGAGCACGACGCCGCCGGACCACTTGCGCTCGGCATCCGTATCGGTGCTCCACAGGTTCCAGTGGTTCGCCGTCAACTTGTCCGTTTGCCACGCGTCCTTGGGCGTCGTATAGTCCTCGGCTTCGTATACCAGCGGCGTGAAATCCGCCGGAAGTTGACCGAAAGCCGGTCCGAGTGAAACGCAGATCGCCCCCACGGTGAGACACCGTACTAAGTTCACGCACATGATCAAGTCCTCCAAGAGTTTGAAAAATGACTGTACCAAATCGGCTGGCGACTGGAAAGCGAACTCTCTGAGGATCGACCGTCGGCCTTGCCAACCCCCTTCTTCGTCATCTTTCTGTCAGCCCGTCTTTCTGTCAGCTCCTTTCCTTCGTTCGTGTTTCTGACGACAGCGGAAAGATCGCAGAGGGCGGACAGGAAGATGAGGTGACGGAAAGACGCAGGAGGAAAGAGGGCAAGGGATTCGTTGACTTTGAATCAGATCGGTCCGGCGGAGCCGGCAAGGCAGTGCATTGCCAGGCGGAGCCTGGGAGCGAGAAGCGGGACGTGCAACCACTCTTGGGTTGGGCTTGGCGAGGCCGGCAACGTCATGGTAAGTTGTGTCTCCGACTTGCCGGGGAGACGATTGAATGAAGTCCGAAACCGTGCCCAATCCGTTGAACGGGCTTGCCGTCCGGCGGGCCACCAATGCCGACATCCCGGCTATCCGGGCGGTGCTGCACGCGGTGCGTTTGGAGTACGGCGTGCTGTCCGAGATGGGCGCGACCGATCCGGATTTGGACGATATCGAACTCGGTTACTTTGGCCGCGGAGGGTATTTCGAGGTCGTGGAAGACGGCAGAGGCCGGATTCTGGGGTGTGCGGGCCTGTATCCGCTCAGCCAGCAGCGGGCGGAACTGTGCAAGATGTACCTGGAGAGGGCCGCGCGAGGCCGAGGGCTGGGCAAGCGGTTGCTGGAAAACCTGTCACAGCGACGATGGCAGCCGGTACACGCCCACTGCCACTCCGTTCGGACCTTCTCCTAGGTGCCGAATTCGGGGCGGCGGCGGCTCAACTGCGATTGCAGCCGCTGGACGATGCTGCTGTGCATCTGGCTCACGCGGCTTTCGCTCAGGTCCAGCGTGGCGCCGATTTCCTTCATCGTCAATTCTTCGTAGTAGTACAGGATGATGATCAGGCGCTCGTTTCGATTCAGGCCCTTGGTCACCAACCGCATCAGGTCGGCCTTTTGGATTCGGCGCGTGGGGTCCTCGCCCTTCTTGTCTTCCAGGATGTCGATTTCGCGGACGTCTTTATAGCTGTCGGTTTCATACCACTTCTTATTCAGGCTGATCAAATTGACGGCGCTGGCTTCGAGCATCATCTTTTCGAGGTCCGGCAGGCTGAGGCTCATGTGCGTGGCGAGTTCCTGGTCGGTGGGGTGCCGGCCCAGCGTGGTCTCCAGCTGCTTGGTCGCCTCCTGCAGCTTGCTGGCCTTCGACCGGACCAGCCGCGGCACCCAGTCCATCGTCCGCAATTCGTCGAGCATGGCGCCGCGGATGCGCGGCACGCAGTACGTCTCGAACTTGACGCCACGGGTCAGATCGAACGAGTCGATGGCGTCCATCAGCCCGAACACGCCAGCCGAGATAAGATCGTCCAATTCAACGCCGTCGGGCAATCGCGCCCAGACGCGCTCGCCGTTGTACTTGACCAACGGCAGGTATTCCTCAACGAGCCGGTTCCGCAGGGACGTGTTGCTGGGATCTGCCTTGTACGCTTTCCAGATTTCCAGGATGTCTTGTCGCGCAGCTTCACTTTTGGCGGGGGTGGACGTTTGCCCTGCGTGTCGGACCGGTGCCACTGCTATGGCCATACCATCCTCCATGATTCCTACGCCTGCAGGACAGTCGTGCCGCTGGCACGTCTCTCCCGGCAGCTCGCTTCCTGCGAGCAGCGGCTCGGATTGTCTCGTTACTTCAATGTTACTGACGGAACCGTCAAAGTCGTCCTATTCGTTCCATTTTGACTGTCGCGGAGACAGGGACAGCCGAGGTGTCTATCGGCGAAAAGTCGGGTTGAGGTTGAGTGAAATCGTCGAGATTCGTGCAGTCGGCCAGGGCTGGCAAACCGGCGGACTGACGGCCGCCGTTCGCCGGCTCTTCGGCGACGTTGGGATCAATTCCGTGGGCTGATCGAGCATGGTTCCTCCATCCCTACCATGATCCGCGCCAACTTTCGGCCGTCGGCCGCCTCGATGTCGTCGGGAACATTCTGGCCGCAGGTGAGGTAACTGAGCGGCAACCGCGCGCTGCGCAGCAGTGACAGCAGTCCACCCAACCCTCCGGCTTCGTCGATTTTCGTGAGCAACAGCGCGGTGACTCCGACCGAGGCGAACTGCTCCGTCGTCTTCTGCAGACAGGCCCCGCCTGCGGCGCTGCTCAGCACCAGGTGTACTTCGTTCGCACAAGAATCCGCCAGCAGGGACTTCAGTTCCTGGATCTTGACCTCGTCGCGCGGGCTGCGGCCGGCCGTGTCGACCAGAATCAACTCCTGGCCGGACAAGCGTTCGATGGCGGCCCGCACATCGCGCGGCGTGGCCGCCACCTCCAGGGGCACGTCGATGATGTCCGCATAGGCTCGAAGTTGTTCGACGGCGGCAATCCGGTGGGTGTCGACGGCGACCAGGCCGACGCGCCGGTGCTGGCGGAGCTGATAGCTCGCGGCGAGTTTGGCGACGGTGGTCGTCTTGCCGACGCCGGTCGGGCCCACCAAAGCGACGACGCGCGTCTGGCCGGGCCGCACGACGAGGGGACCGCTCACTCGGATTTCGTCCTCCAGCAGGCGAGCGACGCGCGCGCGCAGCATCAGCGGATCATCCATGTCGCGGGGGTCTGCGGCCTGGCAGGCGCGCTCGATCAGTTCCCGCGCGAGATCCTCCTGAACCTCAACCGCCAGGAGATCGGTGAACAGGCGGAATGCCGCCTCGGACAGGTGTCGGATTCGGAGGCGGGGGGATGGGCGGGACAACTCCTCGACCAACGAACGCGGCTCGTCCTGGTCCGCCCGCACCGCGTCGCGGAACCGGGCTCGATAGTCGCACTCCCAAGACCCCGGCGCCGACAGGCCGCCGCTGCGGTCGAGGCCGGCCGCCGTGGCAACCGGCGACGAGGCTTCCCTCGCAGGGATCTGCGCCGCCTTCGGAGGCAGGCGGCAGGGGGCTTGGACATCGGCCGACGCCAGGACTTCGACCTGCTGTGCCCCCGGCAGCCAGCCGAAAAGTCCGCTGCGGACTTCGCGGGCCTGCAGCAGCGTCGCGTCGGGCCCCAGCGTGCGGCGCACCAACTGCAGGGCCTCCTGCATCGTTCTTGCGCGAAACGTCTTGACTTCCATGTCGGTTCCTCCCCTCAAGCGGCCATCGGCATCGGTTCTCGGATCATGTGGACCGGTTCCACCATCGTGTCAGGGGTGATTTCGTCGTAGCTCAGCACCGCCAAGTGCGGCAGGCGGGCCGCGGTCATCTGCTTGAGGCCGGCGCGGATTTCGGGGCTCACCAAGACCACGGGCGGATGCCCGCCGCGCTGCAGGCCGGCCACCTCGCGCCCGATCCGTTCACACAGGCTCTGCACGGTCTGCGAGGAAAGCCGGATCGCCAGACCCTGCTCGTGGTGTTGGATGCCGGCCAACACGCGATCTTCCAGCGGCGGATCGAGGACGACCGCCCGCAGCCGCCGTTGGGTGTCCCGATACCTCGCGGACAGAGTGCGGGCCAGCCTCCGGCGAACCAGTTCGGTGAGCAGCACCGGATCGCGGCTGTGGACCGCGTGATCGCCCAATGCCTCCAGGATCGTCTCCAGCGGCCGGATCGGCACCTCTTCGCGGAGCAGCCGCTGCAGAACTTGCTGGACCTCGCCCAGCCGCATGACGCCGGGGATCAACTCCTCGACGACCGCCGGCGAGGTCTTCCGCAATTCGTCGATCAGATGCTTGACGAGTTCACGGGTGAGCAACTCGGCGGCGTGTTGGCGGACGACCTCCCCCAAATGCTGCGCGATCGCCGCGGTTGGTTCCAGAATCGTCGCCCGCTGCTGTTGTGCCTGATCCAATTGATCGGGCTCGATCCAGCACCCCAGCCGGCCGCCCGCAGGGTCGCTCGCGGGCTCTCCGGCGAACTCGGACGCCTCCCCGCCGGCGGTCAAGATCAGCAGTTTGTCCGGACAGACCGAACCCTCAGCGACGGGGTTCCCGGCCACTTTGATACGATACTTGCGGCGGTCCAGACGCAGGTTGTCGCGGATCCGGACCTTGGGAAGTACGACGCCCAACTCGGCCGCCAGCAGCCGCCGGACGGCGGTGATCTGGTTTAGCAAGTCGCCGCCGCGTTTGGGGTCCGCCAGCCGGATCAGGCCGACGCCAATCTCCAATTCCAACGGATCCACGGCGAGGTAATCTTCGATGCGTTTTTCAGCGGTCTTGGGCGGTTCGCCGGCTGTGGGCTCGATCTTTTCCGGCGCAAGCGGCGTCTCGGCCGGACGGCTCAACAGATAGGCCAGTCCCGCACAGCCGGCGCCGATCGCCAACAACGGCAGGGCAGGCAGACGCGTGAAAACAAGCAGGCCCAAAAAACCAGCGGCGACGGCCAGCACCTGCGGGCGCGAGAACAACTGCCGCAGGAACTCGTGCGGCAGATCAACGGACTGCGAACTGCGCGTGACCAGCAGACCGGCGGCGACCGAGATCAGCAGAGCAGGGATCTGTGCCACAAGCCCATCGCCAATCGTCAGCTTGGTGAACAGTTCGCTGGCCTCCGCGAGCGTCAGGCCTCCTTGGATCACACCGGCGAAGAGTCCGCCGAGGATATTGATGAAGGTGATCACCAGCCCGGCGACGGCGTCGCCGCGCACGAACTTGCTGGCACCGTCCATCGCCCCGTAGAAATCCGCTTGCTCCACGATCTCCTGCCGGCGGCGCTGGGCCTGCTGATTGTCGATCAACCCGGCGTTCAAATCGGCATCGATCGCCATCTGTCGGCCGGGCATGCCGTCGAGGGTGAAACGGGCCGCGACTTCGCTGATGCGGCCGGCGCCTTTGGTGATCACCACAAACTGGATCACGACCAGGATCGAGAAGATCACCAGGCCCACGACGGTATGATTGCCCGCCACGAATTCGCCAAAGGCGCGAATCACTTGCCCCGCCGCATCCAACCGGTCGGTGGGCGCTGCGGTCAGAATCAACCGCGTGGAAGCGACGTTGAGCACCAGCCGGCTGAGGGTCGTCACCAGCAGCAGCGAAGGAAAAACGCTGAATTCCAGCGGCGTTTTCACCGCCAGCGTCGTCAGCAGGATAATCACCGCTACGGCGATGTTGGCTGCCAGCAGCAGGTCCAGCAGGCCCGCCGGCAGCGGCACGATCAACACCAGCAGGCAGACGACAATGCCTACCGGCAGGACCAGGTTTTGCCAACGAGCCAAGTGCGACATGCTCTGACTTCAACCGCCTCCCGCTTCCTGCGGGCCGCAAACGGATGACAGCAGTGACCATGGTTCAGATAAGACATCCCCGCCGAGCCCGCGAGCGGGGACCGTCAGCGAGGGGAGGGACGGAGATTATCGAAACGGACGACCGATGTCCAGATCGGTCGTCATCGAGTGGGCCAAAAGAGCATGTCCGTTGCTACGCGAGTTGGTGCGAGTGAAGAAACGCCAACGCCCGAACCGGCGGTCGGCATGGTAAACTGCGGGTCGTGGGCCGTTTGGAGAGCAGGATCTCTTTGGAAAGGCACAGCCAGTCTGTGTCATCGTGTTGGCGGCGTGCTATCACTCGACCCGCAACGACAGATCGCCAACCGGCGCAGTCACAGCGACCGGCCGTGCACCAGGACCATCGTCATTGGATGACCAGCACGATCGTCGGGTCGAGCGGGTAACGGCCGAAGCGTTCGCCGTACAGGGCCAGGCCGCCGGGGAGGGACGCGTCGACCTCGAAACGAACGACGATCTCCTTGGCCGCGCCCGCCGCGCGCACGGCACCGGCCGGAATCGCCGCCTGGACAAGATAGCCGTAGGAGCCGGCCTCGCGCAGCTTGCGGTCCCGCGGTTGGGCGTGCCACGACAGGATGCCGCGATGATCGGCCGGATCGTCGGGCAAATCGAACTGGCCGGCGGACTGGCCGGCCACGCGCACGCGGACGGCCGTGGGGAACCGTACGGTGTCGGTCATGGGATAGGCGTTCGGGTTCCGGCTGGGATCGTGCGTGCCTTTGCCCCGCATGAAATCGCCCTCCTGCTGAGCGGCCCCCTCGCGGTCTTTGCCGAACAGTTGCTTGGCCGAGGCCTCGAACACCAGCGACGCGCCTTGAACCGCCGCGGCATCGACGCCCTCGGGCCACGCCATCCGGTACTCGAAAAATCCGTGGCCGGCGCCGTTCACCTTGAGGCCGTCCAGCACGTTCCACTGCTTCGCCGACCACTGGGCCGCCGTAAAGCTGCCGGGCGCAAATCGCAGCAGCCTGACTTCACAGCCGTCGCGCGAAACCGTCTGTTGGCGCGGCGCAGGCCCGTCGTTGACCAGGAAGGTGGTGAAGTTGCGGTGCAGCACGCTGCCCGCGTCGTCTTCCAGGCCAAGCGCCAAGATCGCCAGGCAGGGCTCGTCAGGCATCGTGAGGGCCAGCGGCTCGACCTCCTTCGACAGCCAGGGCTGGAACTCGATTCCCCGCTCGGTTCGCGAGAACCACTTCCGCTGGCCCAAATGGTTCCAGCCCGCCAAAGCGGCTCGCAGCCGAAGTTGCCGGCTCGGCGCTCGATCGGTCATCAGCGACAGCCACAGCGGCACGGAAACCTGCTCGCCGGGCTTGGCGTCCCGGCACAACTCCGAACCGGTGGAGACGTAGAACGGCGAGTGCAGATCGCGGAGCGTCATGCCGGGGACCAACTCCTCCAGACCCGTCTCTTTGTCGCTGCGGTCGTAGCGGTAGTAGCCGTTCCACTCGTTGATCACGTCGTGGTGCTCGGTGTACAGCCAGCCGCAGACTTGGGGATGCCGGCGGAACTCGTTCATCATGACGTGGTAGTCCCAACTCCAATCCACGTCGCCCGTGCTGCCCTGGTAGCCCCAGACGTTGCCGCACTCGCTGTTCAGCAGCGGCTCGTTGCCCTGCGTGCGGCCGGGGACGAAGTTCCACTTCGATCCCGGAAAAGTATCGGCGGTCACCTGCCCCAGGTGCTTGCGCCATTCGTAGCCGGGCAGGTAGGCATGCCAGCTGTTGATGTCCGTCACGACGTGGTCGTGGTTGCAGGGCGAGTTGTCCTCGACCAACCGCGTCGGGTCGAGTTGTTTGGCCAACTGGCAGACCGACTCGACCCACTGCTGCGTCTCCGGCAGGTAGGCCCGCTTGTCGCCTTGCTTGGTGAACAGCCCCCAGGTCTCGTTGAACGGCACCCAGGAGAAGACCGACGGATGATTGAAGTCCCGCTCGATCATCCCGGCCAGCGCGTGTTCGATCTCGCGGCGCATCTCGGCGTCGGGCTCGCCCCAGCTGTTCGGCACGTCGCTCATCAGCAGCAATCCCAGCCGGTCGGCCCAATACAGCTTGCGGGGCACGTCGATCTTGACGTGCAGCCGGTTGGCGTTCAGCCCGATCCGCCGCGAGCGGAGGATTTCGTCGCGCATGAAGGCGTCGCTGGGATACGTGTAGAAGCCCTCCGGGTGGTAGGACTGGTCCAGCGTCATTTGCAGATACACCGGCTGGTTGTTCAGGGCGATGTAGGGATGCTTCGTGCCGGGCAGGTTGACGATGCTGATCTTGCGCATGCCGAAATACGTCTCGACGCGGTCTGCCTGGTCGCCGGCATTCAGGACGGCTTCCACTTCGTACAGAAACGGGTCGTCCAGCGACCACAGCCGAGCCTTGGGGATGGGGACCTGGAACAGAACTTTTTCTGTGCCCTGGGCTACCGGTTGCGAAATCTCGGGCAGATCGCCGGTCTTGAACCGCAGTTGGAGGGCGGCATGGGCCGGGGCGGCGGCGTTCAGCTGGGCGGCGACGGCGACCTTGCCTCCGTCGATATCCGGCGAGAAGTGGACGGCCCTGAGGAACGTCTGCGGCCGGGCTTCCAGGTAAACCGTCTGCCAGATGCCGCGCGCGTTGCCGTAACCCTGTTTGCCTTCCAGCTTGAACGGCCGCGGGCGGTCGTCGACGCGGAGCACCAAACGGTGTTCCTTGCCGGGTTTCACGTGCGGAGTCAGTTCGAATTCGAACGGCGTGTAGCCGCCGCGGTGCGTGCCCAGGGTTTGGCCGTCCAGCCACGCCTGCGTTTCCCAGTCGCAGGCCCCGACGATCAGGAACACGCGCTGTCCTTGCCACTGCTGCGGCACTTGCAGCGTGCGCGAGTACCAACCCAGCGGCGCCTCGTCCGCGACCTGCGACAGGGCCGAACCCCACGGGAACGGCACGACAATGGTCCGCGGGAACGGCGTCGTGCCCTCGAACCACTTCTCCTTCAAGCCCGCGTCGTCGGCGTCGAAACGGAACTGCCACGGTCCGTTCAGGTTCCGCCAGGGGGAACGCTGGAAATCCGGCCGCGGATGTTCGGGCAGCGGAATCGACTCGCCGCCGGCCGCGACGGCGCAGGAAACGAACTCCCAATTCCACACGACGGCGAGCAGCAGACAGGAAAACGCGGTTCGAGCCGGGCAGGTCAGTCGCATCAGCGTGCTCCTTTGTGGACCGTCAGGGCAGAAGCTTGGTTCTTTTTTGGAAAAGCCGGGCTTCTTTGGGACCGATCATCGTTTCAGCGGGTGCGGCGTCACGCTATTTCGGATCGCTGCCGGGGGCCTTGCCCGCCTCGATCAGCTTCCCGAACGGCTCGCCACTGGCGGACTTTTCCGCGGCCGCCTTCTTCATCGCCGCTTTGACGTGGGCATCGAGTTTCGCCTTGTCTCCCTTCAGGTCATAGTAGCTTTCCTCGCTCAGTCCGGACTTTGCCAGCGCCACACCGTAAGTGTTTCGGACCGCCTTCTCTTTGCCTTTGACGTGGCAGAAATTGCACTTCAGTTCTTCCACGACCGGGGCGATCTTCTTGCCCTTGACCTCGGCGTCAAGGATCTTCTTGTAGTCTGGCCGAGCCAGCGCCGACGAGGCTATCATACCAACCACGAACACGCTCACGAGCAGCATTCCCAACGTTCTCACAGGGCACCTCCGAAGTCTTTTGCAGAGCAACAGGGAAGGGAAAAAACGGGGAGCCGGCACGTCCGCGCGGGGACGGCGCCGGCCAGCCGCGGCACATGCGCCGCGGGATGGAAAACCGTTCTGACTAGTAAACCCCGGCAACGTCCCTCTGTCAACCGTCCCGGACCACAAATCGCTCGATTATGGGGGGCGCGAAGGGCATCCGGCAGGCGAAAGTCGTGTCAGGGTTCGCAGCATGGCTCTCCGAGCCGTGCGTGCGCAGTTGTCGTTCTGAGGTCCGGCGCCTGGATTTTGGATTTGTTTCCGATTTCGCGCTCCGGGTTTCGAATTTCGGGCCCGGCGAGTATAATATGACGTGGGTGCCTCAGGCGTTTTGGGCCTTTGGCTGTACATCTACTTTTTTCCCGACGTGGGGACGAGCCCGATGTCGCGAAGGCAGAGCATCGACCAAATCCTCAGAGAGTGGCCTTACGATCCAGGAACCGTGAACGTGCGCCTGGTCCGCACCGGCGTCGACCGGGAAGTCATCCAAATGCGGATCGACATGGGCTTGCTGCAGATGGAGACGACGGGACGCCCTGACGGCGACCGCCCCGGCGGCTACGAGACGTACTTCGACTACCTGGTCAGCCAGACGTTCCATGACGAGGACTTTGAACTGAGCGAAAGGCAGTGCCACGAGGTGGACCGCGAGTTTGTCCAGTTCTATCATCGTCGCATCTGCTGGCTGACGCTGCGAAGGTACGCGCGGGCCATCGCTGACGCCGAGCACACGCTGAACCTGATGGATTTCTGCGCCGAGCATTCGCCGGACGAGGAGTGGACGATGTCTCACGAGCAGTACCGCCCCTTCGTCCTGTTTCATCGGATCCAGGCCTCCGCCCTGGATCAGTTGGATCACCAATCCGCCGAGGCGGCGGTACACACGATCAATGTCGGCCTGGAAGAACTGCGCGACTTGTTCGCCCAACACGAGGTCGAGGAAATGTTCGACGAAAGCGAACTGGCGGTCCGGCTGAGCGAGTTGCGCGAGGCCTTGCGCGATCGGTACCAGGTGGGACGAACCTTGCAGGAGCAGCTGGAGGATGCCGTCGCGCGGGAGCAGTACGAACTGGCGGCCCAACTCCGCGACGAACTCGTCCGGCGGCAAATGCGACTGCACCGCTGACGCACTTCGCCGGATGACGTTCCGGCGCAGCCGGTCATTCTTGGGGCTGTCGAGCCAACTGCGGCTGGTGGTCGGCGAGCAGGAACGCGAACAAGTCCTGGATTTGTTTCGCGGTCAGCGGTTCCAACAGGCCCTCCGGCATGTCGGAGACAAGGGACGTCCGCGATTCTTCCACTTCGGCGTCCGGCACGGCGATCCGTTGGCCGTCCGGCTGGACGATGGCGGTTTTTCCCGGTTCGGCAATCGGGCTGATGCGGCCGCTGAGGATGCGGCCCTTCGTCGTGACGACCGTCTTGCTCAGGTACGGCAGGGCAATCAGCTCGGCAGGATACAGCAGCGACTTGACGATCTCCTTCCGCATCAGCCGCCGTCCGACGCCCGTCAAGTCCGGGGCTCGGCCTGCGCCTCGATCGCCGCAGCGATGGCAGTCTGCGCAGAGTGCCGATTGGAAGATCGCCGCTCCGTTCTGGACGGAGCCTTGCTCGTCCAGGTCGTTGGCGACTTGGCGGAGAAGTTCCTCGTACTTCCACACGCGGCCTTCGCGCTGCGCGGGGGGAGCGGCCTGCGGATGATCGGGCCACGTCCGGGCGAACCACTGCTGCCAGGCGCCCAGCCGCGCTCTCCAATCGCCGTCGGCAACCTGTTGCTTTCCGGTCCAATGTTGCAGCAGCGCCATGGCGTCGTCCGCTCCCGGAGCGCCCAGTTCCAGGCCGTGGCGGATGACCTGGCGGTAGTATTCCGGCTCCTCCGGCGCCAATTTCATCGTTTTCAGCTTCTGCAGGATCTCTTGAGCGACGTCGCCCTCGACGATCGGCAGACTGCGGACCAGGTAGTTCCAGTTGTCCGGCGTCGGCGATTGAGCCAGCCCCATGGCCAGCGCCGGCCGCCGTTCAGGATCGCGGTCCCACAGGCCGCGCAGATAGGCCAGGGACTCCTCGTCGCCGCTGCGGGCCATCACGGCCACGAGGCCGACTTTCAAGCGGTTGGTCTCGGCATCGTGGCGGGCCAACAGCCGTTCGTCCAGTTGCTTCAAGGTGCTCAGCGTGTCCGCGTCCAGCTGTTGGGGCAGTCCGTACAGCAAGGCTACCGCGGCGTAGGGCCAGCGGTCGCCTTCGCTCAGGATGGCCTTCAACTCCTCCTCGGACAAGGACTTGGCAAAGTTGCGGGCGGCGCGGGTCACGTAGCCGGCCCGGTTGCTGCCGCCGTGTTGCGATTGAGCCGCGTCCAGGAACTCGATCACTTGAATGCGCCGGCCGACGTTCCAGTTGTCCTTCAGCAGCGGCAGGTGCAACGCCACCATCAGCTTGTCCGCTTGCTGCACGTCGGCGGCCGCCAGGTAGTCCAGGTAACGGTCGAGGATCGACGAGACGCGCAGGTAGGTCAGCAGCCGCATCAGTTCGCGGTTCATCAGCCGGTGGCTGGAGGGGAACTCTTCGGTCAGCAACCGAGCCAGTTCGGGGGCGCCGTCCGGGGCGATCTCGCCGCGGATCAGCGCCACTTGCATGACGCGGAGCATGTCGATGAAATCGCGATCCGTGGTGAACCCTCCGGCCAGCGCCGTCAACCGGTCCAAGACGCGGCGTGCATTTTCCGGGCTGGGCTGCGACACCAGCAGGGCCAGTCCGGCCTGGATGACCAGGCGGTGATGATCGCTGGCCAACAGCCGGTCGCGCCATTGGTCGGCGGGGATCTGTTCCAGCAGTCGCCGGGCGGACCAGGCCGTAAAGCGGTCGTCGGATTTCAACAACTCGGTCAATTCATCGGGCGGCGTCTTTTGTCCGGAGCGGACGAGCGCCTCGCACGCCCGCCGGCAGACGATGCGGTCGCTGTCGCTCAGCAAGCCGATCAGCGCCTCGCGGATTTCGTCGCCGGCGTGGAGGCCCATCACTTCGACGGCTTTCGCGCGAACCTGTTCGTTTTGGGCTCCCGCCAGCGGCGTCAATTGCTCCGTGGCCGGCGTGGGGCCGTACAGCTGCAGCAGGTCGAGGGCTCGGGTGCGGTAGCGCCAAGGGTTGGCCCCGCTGTGGGCCACGCCCACGATCGACGGGCCCCAATCCGCGCCCAGTTCGGTTTTCGTGGCGGCGATCTTCTGGCGGCTCCAGGCGGCGGCCAGTTGCGGCTGGCGAATCGCCGCGCTCAGGCCCGTCCCCCAATCCTTGGCTCCGGGCGGCAACGGGCCTGTCCAGCGGATGCGATACAAGCCTCCCGCCATGCCCTGGTCGCCGGTCACAAAGTACAGCGCGCCGTCCGGGCCGACTGTCATGTCGGTGACGTGCAGCTCGGGATCATCGACGAACAACTCGGATGTGGCCGTGTACGAACCGCCATTGGGCTTGAGCTTCAAAGCGCTGATCCGCCCCTGCGTCCAGTTGGCGATAAACAGCGAGTTCTGGTACTCTTCGGGGAACGCGTAGTGGTTGTAGAACACCATCCCCGTGGCCACGCCGCGGCCGGTTTCCAGCGTCGGCGGGAGGCGGTCGACGAAATGGTCCGGCCACTTGGCCGACCCGCTCCGCCAGCCGTACTCCGCGCCGGGCAGCACGTGATAGACGGCCGCCTGCCGAAACCAGGGCAAGCCCGCGTCGGCCGTCGCTTCGCTGTCCTGCGTGAACAACTCGCCCAACTCGTCAAAGGCCAGGTCGGCTGCGTCGTGCAGCCCGCCCGCGACCGCCTGCAATTGTTTGCCGTCGGGACTGACGCGGAGGATCGTGCCGGCCGGCGCTTTGACCTGCGCCATTTCCGCATCCGGGTCCTCGTAACGCGGCTGGATCAAGTCGCCCTCATAATAGCCGCGGTAGGGGCTGTCCCGGCCCACCTCCCGCGCGGGCCGCGCCTGGCAGCCCACGGCGACGTACAGGAATCCGTCCGCGCCCAGCGCCACGCCGTGCGGTCCGTACCGGCCGCCGTGGCCCTCGAATTTCAACACGGCCCGCAGTTGTTCGAAGCGGACATCGCGATCCTGGTCCGTCAGCCGGTACAGCGCCAGGCCATCCGGGCCCTTACCCGTGGCGAACACTTCCCCGTTCAGGCACAACAGGCCGCGGCAATCCTTGATCTGGTCGGCGGCGACGCGGACCTGATCGACCAGTCCGTCGCCATTGCTGTCGTGAATCAACAACAAACCGCCCTGCTCGCGCGCCGCGATGGCGTGGCCGAACTCGTTGAAGGCAAGGGCCAGCAACGAGCCGGTGGTTTGGCCGTCCAGCACTTGCTCCACGACGAATTGCCCTTCGCCCTCCGGCGCCGTCTTGGGCGCGGGCGGTTTCGTAGACAGTTTCGCAGGCGGCTCGGTGTCGGCCGTCCGAACAGGACTGACCGCCGTCGTCGGACCGCGCGTGCCGGGCAAAATCACCGGCCGGGGCGGACTGTCGGTGTTTTTCGATAACGGCGTTCGGTCGCCGGCCGGCGCCGCGGGAGGTCTGCCGATGGGGAACCTTGCCGGTTCCTCGGCGGGCATCGGCGCGTCGGCGATCTGTTGCCGAGCGGGAACGCTGTCCCAGGGCGGCGTTCTGCCGACCAGTCCGAGCGCCTGTGCCTTGTTCCAGCGCGAGTCGTTGTACATCGGCGTCTGCCAAAACGGCAGGGGCCACACGTTGGTCAGCCAGGAGGCGTCGGAGGAGATCGCCACGACCCTGCCGGAACCGTCCTTGACCGTCAGACGAGCGGCCAGCGCGGCGGTCGCTCCCTTCTTGTTGTTCACACGGATCGCCAGCAGATTCTCGCCGGATCGCAAGAAGCTGGTGACTTCATACTGGTCGAGCTGTTCGGTCGATTCGCCCGCGCCAATTCGGCGGCCGTTCAGATACGCCTCGTATTCGTCGTCGGCGGCGATCTTCAGGTCGGCGGCGGCAGGCTCCTCCACCGTGAACGACTTGCGGAAGAAACACGGACCCTTCGGCACGCTGCCCGTCTCGTGTTGCGGTGACCAAATCCACTGGGTCCCCTCCACTGCCTCTACCGCCAGTGGCAACAGCCATGCCGCACTGAACGCAACCACGATTCTCAGATTCCATCGGAAGGGCCGGTGAGCAGGTTCCATCAGACGTCTCCGCCAGAAGTTCGGAACAGAACGTGGGGAGGTTACCAATAACCAGGGAAATAAGGCAACAGGGAAATCCCCTGTGCCTCAAACGGCCGTGAAATTGCTAGCATGGCGGTGGGCAGCTAGCCGGCCCCGTTTCCCTGTCCGTATAATCAGAAGGACCATCTACATCATCGCCGGGGAGTCGTTTATGCCGATCGAAATGCAATTGTCGCGGATCATCATCAGCGAAATCCATGATCAGCAGATCATTTATCTCCGCGAGGTCGAAGGAAACCGGCAGTTTCCCATCGTGATCGGCTTCTTCGAGGCGACCAGCATCGGCCGCCGCGTGAAGGGATACCAGACGCCGCGCCCGCTGACGCACGACCTGATCGTGAACGTCGTCGAGCAGTTGAACGGCGAGCTGGACAGTGTGATCATTAGCGGCTTGAGGGAAGGCACCTACTACGCGGTCCTGCGCGTCCGTCGCGACGGCGAATTGGTCGAAATCGATTCGCGGCCCTCGGACGCCATCGCCGTCGCCGTGACTTGCAGTCCCCCGCTGCCAATCTACGTAAACGAGGAGGTTTTGGAGGAGGTTCTTGGCGACCCGACCTAGCCCGAAGTGGCCGTGACTTTGCCTAAACTCTCAAGCACGCCTGGGCCGAAAAGCATACCGGCGCCGCGCGAGATACCGGCCCACGCTGGCCGGAAACCCGGCGGCACTTGAAGAGTGGCCCTGCCGCGCCTATGGTAGGGTAGACGAATCAGCCTTTCCTCACGGGGACCCCCAAGTGATGTTCCTGCAGCATTTCGCCAGCACCTGTCTCCGCTGCTGCTGTCCGGCCTGACCGGACGCACATCACTTCCTCACCCTCTGTGTCCTCCGTCCACCGTTGGCCCCCGTGACCGGGGCGTTTTCCGGGGAGTCTTCGCCATGGCATCCGACTTGCGACTCAAAGAACACCTGCCCGCCCTGACCGACGAGATCGTCGAGACCTATGCCACGGTCGGCTCGATCAATCACCTGGGGCATTGCCCGTTGCCCAAATACGAAGAAGTCGTGGCGGCGATCCAGGACTTGAAGGACATCCTGTACCCCGGCTATCGGCGTCGTGAGGGGCTGCACATCGGCAACGTCACCTACCACGTCGGCGACCTGATCGACGGCCTGCACGACACGCTGACGACCCAGATTGCCCGCGCCTTGCAGCACGAAGCCCGCGTGGAACGGGGCATCGACCCGTGCACGGACAAAGCGGACTACGCGGCCCAGGGCCAGCGCATCGCCATCGCCTTCTTGCAGCGGATTCCCGAACTGCGGCGGCAACTGGCGCTGGACGTCCAAGCCGCCTATGACGGCGATCCGGCCTGCAAGAACCTGGATGAGGTGATCCTCTGCTACCCCGGACTGGAAGCCGTGACCGTCTATCGCCTGGCCCACGAACTGCACGTCCTGGGCGTCCCCTTCATCCCACGGATGATGACGGAGTGGACTCACAACGTGACGGGGATCGACATCCACCCCGGAGCGAAGATCGGCCATCATTTTTTCATCGACCACGGCACGGGCGTGGTCGTGGGCGAAACGTGCGACATCGGCAATCACGTCAAGCTGTATCAAGGCGTCACGCTGGGCGCCCTCAGCTTTCCCACCGACGCCAACGGCAAGCTGATCCGCAACATGAAACGTCATCCGACCCTGGAAGACCGCGTGGTGATCTACGCCAGCGCGACGATCCTGGGCGGCCAGACCGTGATCGGCCACGACAGCGTAATCGGCTCCAGCGTCTGGCTGACGGAAAGCGTCGAGCCCTTTACCACGGTGACCATCGAGAAACCGAGTCTCCGCCGCCGGAAACTGTCGTCCGAGCCCACCACCGGCGCGGGGATGGAAACCTGAGCGGCCGGCCCTTCCGGACGTTCGCATTGGCCGTTTCTTGTCAAATTCGTGCTTTTTGTGGCAATTCTGCGCCGCGCGTCGGCTCGCAAGGGATCGCCCCGCTGCTATAGTAGTGGCGTGACGGAACTCAAGGGGCTGTATCACTCGCCAACAGAAAGGTCGTCGCATGGCCACGGGCGTGTTGTCGCGGTATCTGGATCCCGAGGTGCTGAGTGCGGTTGCCGATCGGCACTTCGAGCCGCGGGGGTTGGTGATCGGCAACCTGGCCGGCGCCCACAAATCGCCGCTGTCCGGGTTTGCCGTCGAATTCGCCGGCCACCGCGAGTACGCGCCGGGCGACGATCCCAAACACATCGACTGGCGCGTCTACTTTAATCGCGACAAGTTCTTCGTCAAACAGTACGAGTTGGAGACGAATTTCGTCTGCCACTTGCTGCTGGACATCAGCGCGTCGATGCGCTATGGCGAAGGCCGGCAGCAGAAGCTCCTGTACGCGGCGCAGATGGCCACGACGCTGGGTTATTCCATCGTGCGGCAGAGCGACAAGGTGTCGTTGGCCACGTTCGACACGCACGTGCGGGGCTTCGTGACGCCCAGCAATTCGATGGATCAGGTCGTGCGGATCACGCAGCACCTGGACGAGGTGGAACCGGTCGAGAAGACCGGGATGGCCACCTGCCTGACCGAGCTGGCGCAACGCATGGGCCGCCGCGAAATCGTGGTGGTCTTCAGCGATTTCTTCACCGACCTGGGCCACATCGAGTCGGCGATCCAGCGCCTGCGGTACAACAAGCACGAAGTGGTGCTGATCCAGGTTTTGCACCACGACGAGTTGAGCTTCGAGTTCGACGAGATGACGAAGTTCATCGGGCTGGAAATCCCCGAAGAACTGCTGGCCCAGCCCGACGATCTGCGGCGGGCCTACCTGCAGGCACTGAACCGTTTCAACGCTCAGCTCGAGGAACTCGCTCAACGAAACGTCTGCGAGCGGGTGTTGGTGGACACCAGCGAGCCCCTGGTCGATGTGTTCGCCGACTATTTGAACCGCCGCAGTCGCCTGCGCCGGGTGCGGTGAGCTGGCCAAGGAGAAGGAACCCGTGCTGATCCACACCATGCTGCACACCCGCAATGCGCCGGCCCGGCCCCGGCAGCAGGGGCTGGAACTGGGCGCGGCGCCGTGGGGCGACGGGATCGCCGTGCTGCTGAAATGCGACGCGGCCTACGAACGGCGGCTGCAATTCGACGTGCCGCGGCATCGTCTCACGTTCGGCTTCGATCAAGACTGGCCGCGCATGAACGCCGTGCCGGAGTGGTTCACCGTGGAGTCGGACGAGTCCCACCGCGACGAGGTGCGGGACGCCGATGCGGCGACGGTGCAAGTGGTGCCGGGCAAGTCGCTTCACGACGGCCTGCCCGTCCGATTGGAGGCGGGCAAGCCGCTGCGGCGGGTTGTCAGGCCGGTCGTTGAGTGACGCGCAGAGAAACCGATGATATGGACATCGGGCTGCTGGTCCGGGATAATTGCGATATTGGGCGAGTACGTAAGACACCCGTCGCCCGCAGCCACACGAGGTGAGAACGGGAAGGCGGCCAGAGGGTTACACCGTCAAGGAGCATTTGATGTCGACGGCCACGATCGACCGAAGCATCGAGACGATGGCAGATGTCCTGGAGCGACTGGGAGGCGTGCCGCTCGATCGGATTCGTTTCCATCCGGCGCCGGGCACGGCCACCGAACGCGATGTGCTGGAGGCGGAACAGCGCGACAATCGGCTGTGCGAACTGGTGGACGGCGTACTCGTGGAGAAGGTCATGGGATACCGGGAAGCGATTCTGGCGGGTGCCCTGGTGCGAATGCTTGCCAACTTCGTGGTCCATCGAAACTTGGGGCATGTCGCCGGCGCGGACGGCATGGTACGGCTGTTTCCCGGCCTCGTTCGGATCCCCGACGCGGCCTTCGCCTCCTGGGACTGTTTTCCGGATGGCCGGCTGCCCGACGATCCCATCCCGGATCTGGCTCCGGACTTGGTTGTCGAGGTGTTGAGCCGATCGAACACCCCGCGGGAGATGCGGCGCAAGCTGCGCGAGTACTTCGCGGCAGGCGTGAGACTCGTGTGGATGGTGGACCTGGAACAGCGGAGCGTGACCGTGCACACCACCATCGAAGACGGCGTCACGTTCGACGCAGGATCATCCCTCGACGGCGGCGCCGTGCTGCCCGGATTCGTGCTGCCGTTGCGAGACCTGTTTTCTGAACTGGACCGGCAGCGTGCGGGCACCGCTTAGCCCGTCTACTTGAGTTCCTTGATCCGCATGTTGCGGAAGAACACCTCGGCTCCGTAGTTGCCGTGGGCGTGCAGGCCGATGTGGCCTTTCTCATATTTCAGGCCGGGGTGTTCGTGGCCGTCGATCGGTTGCACCTTGTCCAAGTCGGCATCGACGATCACCGCGCCGTTCAGGATCACCTTGACGCGCCGGCCGTCGCAGATCACTTCCTGGTCGTTCCACCGGCCGGCCGGTTTGAGGTGGCCCGTCTTGGCCGGCACGACGCCGTAGATCGAGCCGTGGTGCTGGTAGTCCTTCAGCTTGATCGGATCGCCGTCGGCGTAGTAATCGTCCTCCAGGATCTGCAACTCCATGCCGTAAATGTGAGGTTCTTTGGAGATCTGCGTGCGGATCCCCAGTCCGTTGTTCCCGCCCGGATCGAGCTTGATCTGCAACCGCAGGATGAAGTTGCCGTACTCTCTCTCCGTAAAGATGTGGACCTTGCCCGTGCTCTTGCAGATTAGCATTCCGTCTTTGACGTAGTAACTGCTGGTGTCGCCGCCGATGCCGACCCAACCGGCCAGCGATTTCCCGTCGAACAGGGGCACGAAGCCCTCCGCCGCCTCCTCGGCGCTCAGGCCGGTGGGCGCGGCCGCATCGCCGTTGGCGGCGCGGGCGGTCGAGAACAGGCAACCCAGCAAGATGGCAGTGCTCAGAATCTGACGCATGGTGAAATCTCCCGGAGGGTGAAGGTGGGTGATGGAGGCCGGTGAAAACGAGCCCAGTATAGGCAGGGCGGCTGACACCTGCAAGCTTTCGAGTAGAATACGGAGCGTGCGGTTGCAGATGACTCTCTCAGAAGCGGCCACCCCGCGATGCCGATGGAGGCCTTTTGTCGGAGGCAAACAAGATGACACACCGAATGGGACGACGAGGATTTCTTCGGGTCGGGGCGGCGACGGCCGCGGGGCTCGGACTGGCGGCCGGCAGTCAGTCGGCGGAGCCGTCACCGGCGGCGCCAGGCCGCGTGGCCGAACCGGCGCGGGACGTACCCGTCGCCGACTCGACGGATGTGGTGGTCTGCGGCGCCGGCCCGGCCGGCGTGGCGGCGGCCATCGCGGCGGCACGAACCGGCGCCAGCGTGCGGCTGATCGAAAACCACGGCCAACTGGGCGGCATCTGGACGTCCGGGCTGTTGTCCTGGATCATCGACGCCGCCAAGAAACGCGGCCTGATGGAGCAGATTGTCCAGCGACTGGACGCCCGCTCCGAACTGTTCGGCCAGCCGCCGTGGAACCGCCAGGGCTCGATGCCCTACGACGCGGAGCAGATGAAGCTGGTCCTGGATCAGATGTGCCTGGAAGCGGGCGTCAAGGTGCGGCTGCACACGCGCGTGGTGGGCGCCGTGAAAGACGGCCGCCGCGTGACGCATTGTGTCACAGAATCCAAATCCGGCCGCGAAGCGTTCGCCGGCAAGGCGTTCGTCGACTGCACCGGGGACGGCGATCTGGCGGCGCTGGCCGGCTGCGGATTCGACTTCGGCCGGCCCGCCGAGGGCCCCGGCTCAGCCGGTCCGGACCGCGCCGGCGAGACGCAGCCG
Organism: uncultured Pirellulaceae bacterium; assembly: GCA_964486845.1. GTDB lineage: Bacteria > Planctomycetota > Planctomycetia > Pirellulales > Pirellulaceae > Anammoximicrobium. Next base: position 7,604 of record CAZAQY010000062.1, on the reverse strand, counting down.
TTCAGCTTGCTGATGCTCATCGCGGGCATCGATCCGCAGGCCACCGCCGATTTCTACGAGCGCACGGGGCGCGCCTGGGCCGCACCGAAAGACGCGCTGTTGGCGGAATTCAAACGGGCCGGACTGGAACCATCCTACGGCCGGCCCACCATCTTCAAGATCCACAACGACCTGTACGCCTGGATGATCAACCACGAATACGGCTGCCGTGGCATCGACGCCCAGGAGGTCACCGACGCCACAGTCCGCGCCCGCGCGGAGCTGCACAAGCTGGTCGACGCTCTGCGATCGTTGGGCGATCCTTGGCGAAACGTCAAGATCGTCGCCACGGCCGCCCAGATCGGCGTTCGCGAAGGCCGCCGCATCCACGGCCGCTACACGGTTTCCGTAGACGACATGCTCAACGGAGCCAAACACGACGACGCCGTCTGCCGCGCCACCTTCGGCATCGACGTCCACTCGACCAGCCGGCAGCACTCGACCGGCATCGAGAGCCACACGGTCAAACGCTCGACGCAGCCTTACGATATTCCTTTGCGAGCCTTGATCGCCAAGGACGCCGACGGCCTGTTGCTGGCCGGCCGCTGCATCAGCGGCGATTTCCTGGCCCACTCCAGCTACCGCGTCACCGGCAACGCGGTCGCCATGGGGGAGGCCGCCGGCGCGGTCGCCGCCGGGGCCGCGCGGCAAGGCTGCCTGCCACACGACGTCGAATGGAAAGATGTGGCGCCGAACTTAGTCGCTAGAGACTGACGCCCAGCAGTGCTCGGAGCCAATCCGCGTCCTCCGCAGCAATCGGAGGCCGGAGTGGCTGCGAATAATCCAGGGAATCCTGATAGGCGGCCCGGTCATAGGTCAGATCGAAAGCCGCCTGCAGGTCCAGCGTCGGCTCCGGCTCGTCGTTTCGCAGCGGGATCGGAATCGGCGGCATTTTCTGCTGCAGCGTCCAAGCATAGACGGCCGCGCGGCGCCGCCGCCAGGCGCGCCGCACCAGGGCGTAGTAGTCGCCGGGGGGCAGCGCGGTCTGCATCGGCAGTCGCTGGCCGCCGCGCAAGAGGTCCAGTTCCACGAGATTGGTACGGCTTTGCAGGATTTCGTCCCGTTTCTCTAAATACCGGTCCCGCCCTTGACGGCCTGCCCGTTTGTTCGTGGGCGACAGCAGCTCGATCAGCGTGACGATGCGGAGCGTCTTTCGGTCCCGCAGTACCAGGAAGTACTCGTGATGCTCCTCGGCTTCCGGAAGCAAGCACTCGACCGGGACGATCGCGGCGGTGGGTTCGGCCAACAGCGCCGTGCCCGAGGACAATCGGGATCCGCGCCGGCCTTCCAGGATCGCGACATCGGGAATGGCCTGGTCCGGTTCGTCGAACGGCTCCTCCAGGTACACGCGGCGCTCGACCCGCACCACGTAGCGGGGCCTGACCTGCGGCGCCAGCAATTCGCGAATCACCGTCACGTAAGTGGCATGGAAGTCCGGCCATTCTTGCATCTCGACAAATGGGTCCATGCCGGGAAAGGGAGATGGCATCGGAGTATCCTTTCCGAAATCGTCTTCGCACTGGCGCGATTCCCGCCATGCGAGTTCATTTTACGTTACTTTCCCCCGGCCGGCGAGGACGTGTTGACAGCCAGGTTGCCGCTCCAGCCGGATGCTTACCGCCCTTGCCGTGGGGCCGGCCGTTTCTGGTCGAGCATTTCGGCCAGCGCGTGGGCCAGGTCGCGGCCGAAGGCGCGAGCGCTGTCGGCGTTGACCTCGACGCCCAGCGCGTCGGCGTAGGCCAGTTCCAGGCTGGCGACCAACTCGGCTTGGGGAAAGGCCGTGAGCGACCAGGCCGAGCAGGACTTGCCCTGCGCATAATTGCCCCCGGTGTTCCAGGCGGTGCCGAAGGGCAGGCAGTCCGGCTCGCGAAACGGGATGGGGCCGGACCGCACCCGCGCCAGGATGGCCGCGTACTCCTTTTCCTTGTTCCAGAAACCGGCATCGCTTGGACCCACGAAATAGGCCCGGTCGTTCCACTGGCCCCGGATCCACGGACAGTGCATGTCCATCGCGGCGACGACGCGGTCCTGCAACGACTCGCCCAGTTTCATCCAGGCCGCGACCTCGGGATACAGCGGCTGGGCGTTGTAGTCCCGGTTGTGATCGTGCGGCGCGCGGTTCTTGCCCGAATCGCCGTTCTCGACGCCGTCCTTGTCCATGAACGGGACAGCAATGACCTCCCAGTTAGCCTGCCAGCGGCGTCCCAACTCGTCCTCCGCCAACACCGCCGCCAGAAAACCCTCCAGCGCATACGTCGCCATCGCTTCGCAGGCGTGATGCCGCGAAGTGAGCAGGACCACGCCGCGGGAACGTTCGCGATCGAGGCAGCCGGCGCGGAGCAATTCCACCGTGCGGCCTTGGCGGCTGCGGCAGAGTTCTTCGAGCCGCAGCGGCGCGTCGGGCGGTTGCTTGGCCAGCCACGCGCGCAGATGGTTTTCGCGGTAGTGGGGGCAGAACGCGTACAGGACTTCACGAGTTCCGTCCGGCACGCAGGCCACGAATGACCAAGCCGGTTTGCCTTCGTGCTGAAACGACTTCACGCTCGCCGCTCCCAGCCACTGCCAGGTCGTCCCGCCGTCCAGGCTCATCGCCGGCCCGCGCACGCCCAGCGGATTCTGGCCGGAAAACACGACCGTCACCGGCTGCTGGGCGGGAGCCCGCAGTCGGAAGCTCCAGTAAAACCACCACTGGCCCTTCTGAATATCGCGCTGATCCGGCGCCACGAACGCCGTCCGGCCGTCGATGCGCTGCACGACGATGTTCCCGCCGAGACCAGGGTCGATCTGAATCTCCCCGGCAGTCGCGGCGCCGGCCGCGACGAGCAGACAACACGTAACGCGATGGATGGCAAGCATGGGGCATCTCCCTGGGTGTGAACAAAGGCCGCCAGTTGATTCCGCCGGATTCCGAATCACAATAGTGTCTTGATCGGCAGAACTTTGCTTATGAGCATTTGGATTTCGAGTTCTGACTTTGTTCCGGATTTTGACAGTCCCCGAATGAAAGTGCAAGTCATGACAAAAAGCTTCGCCCTTGCCTGTATCTGGACGTTCTGCACTGCATCGTGTCTGGTTTTGGCTGCTGAGACTGCACCCGCCGCCCGCTGGCTGCTGCCGGTGCCGGAGTTGCAGCCGGACGCGCAGATTCCTGCGCTCCAGAATGTCGTGGGCCATGCGTGGGGGCGGGACATCACGAGCCACGCGGAAATGGAGCGGTACTTGAACGCGTTGGCCAAAGCGGCGCCTGATCGGGCGGCCCTGGTGCCGTACGGCAAGACGTACGAGGGGCGGACGCTGTACTATCTGGTAATCGCCAAGCCGGACAACTTACTACGGCGGGAGGCGATCCGCGCGGCGAACCTGCAACTGGCCGATCCGCGCCGCACGCCGCCGGAAAAGGCTCGCGAACTGATCGTCCGAGCGCCGGCGCTGGTCTGGTTGGCCTTTGGCATCCACGGCAACGAGACCTCCGGCACCGAAGCCGCCCTGCTGACGGCCTATCACTTGCTGGCCGACCGGCGGCCTCAGACCCGGCGACTGCTGGACAACGCCGTCGTGGTGATCGATCCGCTGCAGAACCCTGACGGCCACGAGCGGTTTGTCAACGTGTACCGTGAAACGCGCGGCACGTTTCCGGATCCGCAACCGCTGGCCACCGAACACACCGAGCGCTGGCCCGGCGGGCGGTCCAATCACTACTTGTTCGACTTGAACCGCGACTGGTTCCTGCAGAGCCAGTGCGAGTCACGGGCCAGGGTGGCCGCCTATCTGCAGTGGCAACCGCAGATCTACGTGGACGCCCACGAGATGGGACACAACGCGACGTACTTCTTTAGTCCCAAGGGAGGTTCGGGCAACCCCTTCAACCTGCCGCACCAGCTCGAGTCGCAGGACCTGCTCAGCCGGCAGCTCGCGCGGCGGTTCGACGAGTGCGGTTTTTCCTTCACAACGCGGGAGATGTTTGACGGCTTTTATCCCGGCTACGGTTCCACGTGGCCGACGTTGCAGGGCGGCTTGGGCATTCTCTGGGAGCAGGCCGGCGTCCGCGGCCTGGTGATCGATCGCGACGACGAGCGGCAACTGCATTTCCATGACGCGGTCTCCCACCATTACGTCAGCGCGCTGGCCACGGTCGAATTCGGCGCGGCTCACGCCCGCCGGCTGGTCGAGGAGTTCTACGAAGCGCGTCGCCGCAGCATTCAGCTGGGCCGCGAAGGTCCGGTTCGCCACTACTTCCTGCTGGCCGGCAAAACTCCGCAACGGGCGGCGAGCCTGGCCGATCTGCTCCGCCGCAACGGCGTCGAGGTGCGCCGTGTGACCAAGTCCGTCAAGGCCACTTGCACCGACATCCGGACGGCGGCGAAGGGTGCGCGCCAGATCCCGGCGGGCAGCTTCCACATCGAGGTGGCTCAGCCGGCCGGACGCCTCGTGCGAGCGCTGCTCGATCGCCGGGTGGAGATGGACCGCGAGTACGTCGAACGTCAGTTGCAGCGCAAGGCGGAACGTCTTTCGAACGAGATCTACGACGTCACCGCGTGGTCGCTGCCGCTGGCTTGGGGAGTGGACTGCTTGTCGAGCGAGGCTTCTGTCGAGGTGGCCGGCGAGTTGTGGGACGGCGCGCCGCGTGCCGGGCAGGTCGCCGGCGGCCGGGCGAAGGTCGCGTACCTGGTCCCCGATCACGACGCCGCCCTACCGGCCCTCGCCGAGTGGCTCCGCAGCGGGTTGAGGGTCCACGTGGCGGATCGCGATTTCGAGATGGGCGAGGAGGCGTGCCCCAGGGGAACGCTGATCTTGCGGGCGCACGAGAATCCGGACAGCTTGCACGAGGCCATGGCGCAAGCGGCCGATCAGTTCGGATTGCGGATCTTGGCCAGCAACACGGGATTGACTTCCGAAGGCGCGCTGCTGGGCGGGCCCCACGTCCAATGGGTGCGTCCGCCCCAAGTGGCGTTGCTGGTGGATCGCCCCGCCGGATACAGCGTGGGACACACGTGGCACTTGTTCGATCAAGTCCTCCGCTATCCGGTCACTCGGGTCGCGGGCGGCAACTTGAGCCGCCTGGACCTGAACGATTTCAACGTGCTCGTGCTGCCGGACGGCGATTACGGCGGACGGGATGCGCCCAGCGAGAAGGACGCCGGACGCCTTCGCCAGTGGATCAGCGAAGGAGGCACGTTGATCCTCGTCAAGCGTGCGGCCTCGTGGGCGACGGGGAAGGCGGTGGGACTGCTAAGCGTCCAACCCAAGAAGAAGCCGGTTCCGGCGGCGGCCGCCGCGAAAGAAGGCTCAGATAGCTCGACCGCCGAAGCCGCCGGCAGCGAACCTATCGATTCGTCCCCCGGCGTGTTCCTGCGCGCCAAGGTGTTCCGCGAACACTGGCTGACCTTCGGGTGTCCGGAGACGATGGACGTGTTCTTCTCGGGCAACACGGTCCTCACGTCGCCCGCGCCGTCCAGGGGCCGCAGTTTGGTCGGCTTCCTGCCGAAAGCGGACGTCTTGACCAGCGGTTTCTGCTGGCCGGACACGCTGGAAGTGGTGGCCGAGACGCCGTACTTGATCTGTGAACCCCTGGGATCGGGCCATGTCGTCGCATTTACCGACGATCCCAACTACCGCGCGATGTACCCCGCGACCCAGCGCCTGTTCCTGAACGCGGTACTGTTCGGGCCGGGGCACTAGCCGATCTGCGGCGCGGCTGGGCACCGGACGAGGATCTGTTCCAGGTCGGCGCATTCGAGTACCGCCTGAAGTTCCCGGTCTGTGAGCATCGTTCGAGAAATAGACCGTAACGATCCCACGGACAAGCCGTGGCCATTCGCTGTGCGTATAGTAGCCGTGCTGTTTGAAGTGCGCGTTCAGTGACACGATGCCCGGCACCATGCAATTAGCCATGCCGAACCGGGTTCCGCCGGCCGCCAGCGCATCCAAGTGCGGCGTGACCATCTGCGAGTGGCCATAGCAGCCCAGTTGGGGGTGCAGGTCATCGACGGCGATGAACAGCACGTTCGGACGTTTCGCGTTCGCGGCAGCGGCCGCGGACTCCCCGGCGGCGCCCGCCAACAACGCCGGGATGGCAGCAACTGAAACAAGCCACTCGCCCCAATTCTTTCTCGCGATCATGACGCAACCTCCAGGCCCGGCGGCCGATAGTACGTGGCGGCCATGATCCGAGGGACGTAAGCAGCTCCCGACCACAGGGCTTAAACGGCACGATTTCCGCCAACTCCTCGGCCAACGCGGCCAGGAGCGGATTCCGCGATCGTGGGCGGGATGAACTTGGTCCTCACGCGGAGCCTGCCGGCCTGGTACGGCGAGTCGTTCGATTTCGCCGCCATCGGGCCGCCGAAGTTCCCGGCGGTCAAAGTCGCCGGCGTCGTGAGCATCTGGTCGATCGAACTGGCCCTGCTGGCCGGCATTGCGGCGACCTTCGTCATCGGATACTCGCGAATCATGCCGGCCGTCAAGAGCGGGTTGACGCACGCCGTCAGCGGCGCGTTGCTGGCCACGATGAACACGGCCTCGGAGTACGGCTTCGGAACCGTGATCGCCAGCCTGACGGGGTTTGCGGCGGTCAAGTCCGCGATCGGCAGCGCGTTTGCTCATCCCCTGGTCAACGAGGCGGTGTCGGTCAACGTGCTGGCCGGCATCACCGGTTCGGCTTCCGGAGGTCTGGCGATTGCGCTGGCCGCGATGGGGAATCAGTACCTCGAAGCCGCGCAGGCGGCGGGGATCAGCCCCGAAGTGCTGCACCGCGTCGCGTCGATGGCCTCCGGCGGCATGGACACCCTGCCGCACAACGGCGCCGTCATCACGCTGCTGGCCATCACGGGACTGACCCACCGGCAGTCGTACCGGGACATTTTTGCCGTCACCCTGATTAAGACCGCGGCCGTGTTTCTGGTGATCGGGTTCTACGTGCTGACGGGGCTTGTCTAGCCTCGATCCTTACAAGATGCCCGGCGACGCTTTCAGGCAGGCAACGACTTTCGCTCCTGCAACCTCTCATCGTAGTTGTCGTAGGCGTCCATCTCCGGCTCGTGCCAACCGCTGGCTTCTGCTGACCTGGCAAGCACCCGCCTCAGTTCCTGGACGTTCCACTCCCCGGCGTCGGAAAGCAAATGCTTCAGGCGGTCGTAAACATCCGCGCGGAGGACCACGCAGTCCGGTTCTTCTTCTCCGACGCGCACCGCCTCGCCGTTTCCAACCGCGGACCTTTGCCGTGCGCTTCGGTTCCAGGAAAGCCGGGACCCTGCCCCGCAACGTCAAGGGCTTGTCACCACGACGTTCAAGATGCAAGGTCTGCCCTGCTCCCCTACGGCGCTACGCGGCGTCCACCGTCCAGCCTTCCCGATGTTCGGGGCGGAGCAGGGCGTCGGCTTCGGCGTTGTTGACGATTTTCATGGCGACCGGATCGAACTCCAGCGGGCCGTCGACCAGGCTGGCGACGTTGCCCAGCAGGGGGTGCGATCCCAAATTGTGTCAGTGCTAGCACTAAACCATTTGGCTGCTGGCACTTAGGAAATAGAAAACTTGGCTTATTGATCTTTTCGGGAAAGGCGGTTTCC
>CAZAQY010000061.1:0-35248 GCA_964486845.1 uncultured Pirellulaceae bacterium | reverse complement strand
AACACCGCGATTGACGCCCATCCCGGGCCTCACGCGTTATTCATGCGTGCGCTCACGATGTAGTTAATTGCCCCCGCATCCCCGCGTTTTTCGCCAGACCTTGCCAGTTCAGGAAACGCTGATATCAGCGGTAATTTCCGCGTATTTCATGGGGCTTCTGTGGATTCCGCTGGAATCGCTAATACTTATCGGCAAGGACCAGGATGATATTGGGCAGCCCGGCATCGGCGCCGTCCGCGCAGCCAGCCAAGCCGGGCTTGAATGACGAGTCCCCAAGCCAGCAATCCCGCCAATGCGACAATCGGCTTCTGAGCGGCGCCGGCGCAACGGCATCCGGCTCGTGTTGTGAGCTTCGCGGTCATGTGAATCCTCCTACGTGAGGTAAGGGCCAAATCCTCCCGCCCGCGCATTCACAGTACCCGCTTGCTCCACGCCGTTCAACCTCTGGTCGTCGTGGACGCGGTGACAAGCGAGGGTGCTTGTCGCCGCGTGACTTCTGTAGGGGCAAGGTCTCTTACTTCGACGCGGCCTTAGCTTGGTCCAGCAATTGCTCAGCCCGGCTGCCGGGATCGCCGCCGACTTGGGCGTCGACGATCTTCTGCATCGCCTCGGCGACGGCCTTGGGCTGCTGGCCGGCCAGTTTGGCCGCGATCGCGACAGCCGCCTTGGCCGCGTCATCCTTCAAGCTTGCCTCGGACACGTAAGAAGCTGCCAGTTGCAGCGTCTTCTCCGACGGGATCCGGCTCAGAATGTCCAGCGCGATGCGCTTGTCCTCGTCGCGTTTGGCGGTCTGCATCGCCGTGTGGAACATGGCCAGCTTGACATCGTCGGGCAGTTTCAACTGGCGGGCGATGCGGATGTAGCCCCTCAGGGCGCGGACCCGGTACTTGTTCTCCGGGTCAGTCTCGGCCAGTTGGAGCAGCGCGTCGGCCGCCTCGGGGTTGGGCCATTCGCCCAGGACCTTGGTGGCGGATTCCTTCAGCGTCGCGTCGCCGGACCTGGCTGCATCGGCGACCGTCTGGAGTGCTTTCTTGCCGCTCATTCTGCCCAGCAGTTCCAGCAGGTAGGCCTGGTTGTCCGGCGAGGCGCCGTGGAGGCACTCGGCCAGTTTGGCCGCCGCGCCGTCGCGGTCGGCCATTCGCAGGGCGGCCATCCTCAAGGCGGTTTGTGCCGCTTCGGTTTCCGGCGTCTTGCTTGCCGCCAGGGCCCGGCTGGTGAGCAAATCCAGGTCTTTGAGTTCGATCAACTGCCCCAGCGCGGTCAGAGCCGCCAGCTTGACGGCTTCGTCGCTGCTGCTCAACGACTCGCGGATCTGGCTGGCCGCCGCGCCAATTCGCCGCGCTCCGGCCAACTCGAACAAGACTGCCTTCGTCTTGGCGTCGGCATCCGCCAGCTTGGCCAGGATCGCGGCGTCCGCTTCCTGCGCCTTGAGTGTCTTCAAACCCTCTTTGGCCGCTGCCGCCGCCGCGCCATCACCCAGGGCGGCATCCAGCAGAATCGCGACGGCGGACGCGTCGCCCAGTTTCGCCAGCACCACGACGGCCGCTTCGCGAACCGCGGGCGAGTCGTTCCTGGTCGCCGCCAAAACCATGGGCAGCGGGGCCGCTTCTTTGCGATCGCCCAACGCCCGCAGCAGCAACGCCTGTCTTTCCGCGGGCAGTTTCTCCAGTTCCTCCGCCAGGGTCGCCGTGACATCCGCCCCCGGCATCCAGCGGGCGACGGACAGCCCCAGCTTGAAGTTGGCTTCGTCCGCGGAGCGGATCTGGGCCAACAACAGGTCCTTGGCTTCCGTCTGCTGCAACCGGAACACCCCGTCCAACGCGCCGATCTGCATGTACTTTGGCAGGTCCGCCTTGGCGACCGCCTCGTACACGGCGACCGCCTCGGCTTTCTTGCCGGCGGCGGCCAGTTCTTCGGCGCAGGCCAAGGCCCCGTCGCCCAGGCAACGCTTGACGGGCGAGTCCTTGCCGATCGCCCCGGTCAGAAATGCCGCAGCCTCGACCGTCCCGATGCGCCCGACGGCGTGGGCCGCGGCGGAGGCCACCGGCTTGTCCGCACTGCCCGTCAGGCCCGTGAGCAGCTCCAAGGCTTTGGCATCCCTGCGGTTGCCGATCGAGTTGATGACGCCGACCAGTTGCCGGCCTGTCAGTTTGACGGCGGCCGCGCGGAGCGCCTCATCGACCGCCGGATCCGGAATGGCCTCCAGCGCGAAACGGGCGTACAGATTCAGCTTTTCATCAGGCAACAGCGCAGCCAGCGCCGGGACGGCGTCCTGGGCGCCGATGACCGCCAGTCGCTGGCAGGCCTTGGCTTTCTCGAACGCAGACGCGTTCGGGTCTTTGACCAGCTCGACGAGTTCAGAGGCCGGCTTGGCCATGATTTCCTTCGAATTGCTTTGGGCCACGGTCGAAGTGGCCAGCGACCACGACAGAATTGCGACCGAAGCCGCGAGGGCGAAATATCGATGCACAAACATCAGGGAATCTCCTTGGGGATGCGATTAATTGTCATGTCTTCGTAGGAAGCTCGGTCGAAGCCGGCCGTTGGCCGCAACCGATTTGGAGTGCGACGGCTTGTCGCCGTTTTGGCTGGACTGCGGAAGTGCCGCGGAGGCGTGCCAAACGAGATGCCCCGGAACCCAGTCTCGCCGATTCGGTGTCATGTCGGGTACAAAGCGGCGACAAGGCGCCGCACTCCAAAAGAACGAACGCAAAACTCTACACGTGCCACGGGTCGCGCAGAGCCCGCGAGCGCATGCGGTTGGCCTCCGCGTCGTTCGGGAACTCGATCTTGACCGGATCGAACTCCAGCGGCCGGCCCAGTTGCCAGGCGATGTACGCGCAGTGGCAGATGATGTGGCTCATCGCCACTACGTTGGCGTTTCCGTTCGCCGGGCGGCGGGTCTTGATGGCGTCGATCCAGTCCTTGACGTGGCTGACGGCCGACGTGCCGGCTTCGGTGAATTGCCGCTGCTCGGCGCGGAGGGCGCCCGAGGAGAATTCGAGCCGGCCGCTGTCGCCGGTTTCCACCCAGCCGTCTTCGCCTTCGTAACGGGCGCTGCAGGTGCCCAAGCCCATCCAGCCTTCGTCGCGCATGACCAGTTTCAGGCCGTTGGAGTAGGTGGCGATGCAGCCGCTGGGCGTCGGTTCGTACAGCACGGGCATCAGCGTGTCGTTGGTGCCGGCCCAGTTGCAGAGATCGACCGTGTGGGCGCCCCATTCCAAAATGCCGCCGCCGTGAAAGTCAAAGAACCCGCGCCAACCGCCTCGCGTGTACGCACTGTTGTACGGCCGCCAAGGCGTCGGACCGAGCCACAAATTCCAATCGCACTCGTCGATTCCCGGTTCCGGTTCCGCCGGCAGCCAGTCGTGGCGGACCGCCGGGTTCAGCGTGTTGGCATGCACGGTGGTCAGTTTGCCCAGTTTGCCGCTGTGGCACAATTCGGCGGCGAACTGGAAATTCAGAATGCTGCGGCGTTGCGTGCCGGCGGTGTAGATGCGGTTGTAACGCCGCATGGTGTCGGCCAGGGCCTGGCTTTCCGCGATGGTCATCGAACACGGCTTTTCGCAGTAAATGTCCTTGCCCGCTTTCGCCGTGTAGACCGAGGCCATGGTGTGCCAGCGGTCGCCGGTGGCGATCAGCACGGCGTCGATGTTCTCGCGCGGCAGCATCTCGCGAAAGTCGCGGTACATCGCCACGCCGGGGCCGTATTTCTGCTCCGTCCGCTGCTTGACGCCCTCGCGGCGAGCTTTCTGCGGGTCGGCAATCGCGACGAATTGGATGACCGGTTCGTCCATCATGACGCCGAGCACATAGCCGCCACGGCCGCCGATTCCCAATCCGGCCAGGGCAATTCGTTCGCTGGCGGCGACTCCGCCGTCCAGACCTAACACACGGCCGGGAACGATCATCGGCAGGGCGAACAGGCTGCTCGCCTTGGCGGCGGTCGCCAGAAAACGCCGCCGGTTCATCGTCGATCTCTGCTGAGGCATGAGGCTGCTCCTTTCGGTAGGAAAGACACGATTCGAGTGCGTAACTGTTGTAAACTGCGGGGCGGAAAGGGGGAAGACCCCTGGCGGGAGGCGGGATACGGGTCGCGGGATACGGGGTGCGGGTTGTGGGACAGGGCCAACACATGACCACGGCAAGTGTGTAGGACGCCAGAAGCCGGGCTATTTCGAACAGCCCGTTTTCCGGGCCACCGCAGGACCAGCGGCCGGTGCCGATCCGCGGCGAGACGCCGCCAACGCCTCGCGCTGGCCCGATGCAGGGCAAACATGGAGCCTAAGAGCGGCGGAGGCCCGCTCAGCCCGGATGCTGCACCATCGGCCCCGACAGGCCGCCGGTCTCCATCGTATCCTCCCGTGCGTCGACCCGATCCCCCCACCCTCGCCGAGGCAGGCACCGAGCGGATAAAATCCTCCATGCGGTGGATAGTTTCTGGGAAGCGGTCCTTTGACGTGAAGGTGGCGCAGCTATGGTCAACACATCAAGAGACAACATCGTGGCCTATGTCTCCCCTCGTTCGATTGGCGGTCGCAGCGTGTTCGATCCAGCTGCGAGTCTTGTTTCGAGCCGCGTCGGCGAGTACTTCGCGGAGCTTGGTTTTGACATCGTGGGCGTTAGCCCTGCGGCCATCACGATCGAGGCGTCGCCGGAACTGTATCAGAAGGTGTTCCGGGCCGCCATTAGAGCACATCCACAGCCGGTCCGCGCCAAGGGGTTGAAAGGGCAGTACCCGAAGAAAGTCTGGCGTTTCCAACGCGACCCGGAAATTCCGGCAGAATTGCGCCCGCAGGTCGAAAAAGTCGTCTTCCCCGCAGCCACCGTCGTCCACACGGGAATTGAGCTTGGAGAGTAGAACTGGAATCGCGGCCTGCGGCTGACCATCACGATGAGCCACGACCTCGGCCTGCGCGGGGCGCCAAGCCGCGATTCGTTCGACTTTGGCTAGGTGCAGCATGGAATCCCCGTGGTGCTGGATCAGCCACTTGCTGCTCTTGTCCCAAGGTTGTGGCCATGATCGCGTGCATGGCCCGGTGTTCGCAAACGGGCGATCAGTACGTACGATGCCGCCATGACCAGGGCTAATCCGCACACGCCGGCCGGCAGGAGGAATAGCCAGGCCGTTCCGATCACCGCGGTCAGCCAAGGCCAGTAGCGCTGGGCGAGTGCGGCAGCATTGGGGCGTCGGAGAACTTGAATCACGGCGATGGCCAGCGCCAGGCACAAGGCGGCCCAGATTACGGCGGCCAGCGCGCGGGTCAGGTCTTCGTGGCGGGCGTGCAAAACCAGTCGCGGGTCGCCGTGCAATTTGCGGAAATGGTACGGGGTCGCCGCCAGGGCCAAGTCCAGGTCCATCGACAATCGGCCCGTTGCGGTGGAGTCTGCCGGGGCGGACGGTGGAGCTTGTCCCTCCGCTGGCGACGGCTCTGCCGCTGGTTCATCAACGGCAGGCGGCGAGCCGGCAGCCGCCTTCTTCGGCTCGGCTTTCGGCAGTTCCGGAGCTTGTTCCGGGGTGGTTTTGCTGGCCGGGGCCGCTCCTTCCTGCTGCGTCGTTTTCAGCTTCGCCAACTGCTCGGCCGCCTGCTTGCGCAAGTCGCCTCGCCGCTCTTCCGAACCGTCGAGATCCTGGCCTGGCAGCTTCTTCACGTCCTCTTTCGGTGCGGCTTTGCCGGCCTCCCTCCTGTCCAGATCGCGATCGAAGATCATCTCCAAACCGCGATCGAGATCGCCGATGGGCTGGACGCCTTCCGGCTCCGTCCGCTCGCGACCGAAATACCAGGCCGCCTCGTCATCGGCCCGCCTGGTGTCGGGCTTCAGCTCCTCCAAACGCTTGATCTCCGCTTCGATCTGCTGAGCCTGCTGTTGGACATCCGCGGCGATGGGCGCGCCGACTTGACCGGTCTCTTGAGCGTAGTCCTGCAGCTCAGAACCGATTTGCTTGAGGCTGTACCAGGCTTTGGTCCGTGCCGCCGACTTGCCTTTGCTGCTGGCCACCTGTACGACCTCCCGCAGTTCATCCAGGAACGAGAGCTTCCGTTCCTCCTGCTGGTACGCAGCGGCGACCTCCTCCAAATTGCTCCCGCGACTCACCATGCGGACGCCGTATTCAGGCGGCAGAAGGACCGTCCACAACGTGCGCGAGACGGGAACGCCGCTGAGAATCTGCGGAGCCGGCGGCCGGACCTGCGTCCAGCGGCCCAGAGGCGAGCCGAGCTGTCCTGCATAAATCAGGACCACTTTGGACGAAAAATCACCGGCCGAGGTCTTCTGCAGCGGCAGCAACGTGATCGGCCGGCCCTGGCGGCGCACCGTCGCGGGACGCACGGGCTGACCGGAAACGTGAAGGGACCATACCTGACTGTCCCGCGGCAGTTCCAGTTCCAGGAACTGCAGCGTCCAGTTGCGGATGTTGTAGGCGGCGCGGGCGCGATAGCGGCCGTCCGCAAGAATGACCGTCGTCAAGTCGGCCAGAGTGATCGTGGCCGCCAGACCGGTCTCCTGTTGGCGCACCTGGCGCTTCCATGTCAGGACCGCGTCGTCGCCGGTAATCCGATACGCGGCGACGGCTTGCCGGCGGACAGGATCCGCCAGCGTTCCCGGCACTTCGGCGATCGAGATCGGGGCCGCACCGCGGATCGCGGACGTGGCGATCTCGTCCCCAGTCAGGTTCTCCACCACAAGGTGACTTCGCGACCGTTCCACATCCGCCAGTCGGATGACGGGACCGGACACGGTTCCATCGTCCGACAGCGGCAGTGTCTGAATCAAGTGCAGACGATAGGTTCCTCGCACCGGCTGCTGCAGTTCGATGTCCCAGGTGCGCCAAGCATCCGCTGCACGGGAACGGACCTGCCGGATTTGATCGCCCTGCACGTCGACGTCATCGCCCAGCCAGTCCGGGGTTGCGATCTGAAACTTCGAACGGCCGGCTTGCCGGACCTCGAAATTCACTTCGCTGATGTACGCTACGGCACCTTCCCGGACACTGACGATCGTCGTGACGTCGCCGTTGCAGCGCGACGCAGCCGGTGACAGCCGCAGTCGCAAGTCGTCCGGCGGTGAGGCAAACTCAAAAGCGTAGCGTACCGGCCGGTTGCCTTCCGGCCGCAGCACGCTTTCGAGTGCGGCCGGATCGATGGGCCGCACGCCGCTGTGCTTGGTCACCACGGCCTCCAGGTCGTCGTCCAGATAGACCGCCAGTTGGCCGCGCTGAGCCTGGACTTCCTCCATCCTGACGCCGGGCACCGCAAACTCGGCCTGCGTCGAGTCGCGTGTCAGCGTGCCACTCACCGCCAGGTCCAGCCGGCCGATGGCCGGTTCCTGCAGTTCCACTTTCAGGCGTTGGCCCTTGTCGTCGCGATCGAGAAACCATTCCGCGCCTGGCGGAACGCGAACTTGGGAGGCGCGGAGCAGGCTCGGCAACCGGATCACGAAAGCCGGCACGGGAGCGCCGGTGACGCGTACCGTCAGCAGGCTCCGCAGAGTTGCCTGACGTGACGTCACGGCTAGGGCCGTACGGTCGAACACTGCCACCTGCGGCTGTTGGTGCTCCACCAGCAACTGCAGCCGCCAAGGCCGGGAAGTGTACCGGTAGGCCGACAAGAAGGCACAGCCATCATTCGTGGGTTGGGACTCCGTGCCGGCCGGGGGGACGGGGTCGGGACAGAGTCCCAACCTGCTTGGGCTGCGGTCACCGGCGGCGCTGAAGTCCAGGCCCGCGCGGTCAATCTGGTCCAATTGCTCTGCCTGACCGACGCGCACGCGGTAGTGGCTCGAACAGCCGATCGCGATGCGTCCGGTTTCCCGTGCCACTCCCAACGGCTCGATGGCGTGGATGTCGATATCCCCCGTCACCTGACGATCGCGGCGGATGGCCTGGATGTCCAGATTCGCGCCCGCTGTCAGTTCGGTCTTGAGTGAGACAACAAGCCGCTGCTGCCCGGGATCGGTGCCGGCGGCAGGGACGGTTTCGATCGACCAATCCGCCACTTCCGCGCCGTCGACGCGCTGCACAGCCACGCCGGCCGGGATGCGCAGTTGCAGTTCGCGGACCGCTCCTTGCTGAACTTGATAGTGCAGCTGGCTGTGCAGATGGACGCCGGAGTCCAGCACGTCGATCATCAGGGCGTGGTCCACGCTGATCAACTGGCCCTGCCGCATCTCGACACGGCGGGGCTGCCAACGGATCGACAAATCGTCCGCGGCGCCCAGCGGAATACTGATAAACTCGCCGCCAGCCGCCTCTGGTAGCATGGCTCTCCAGAGCCGTGTATCGACTTCGGTTGTCGCATCGGAGCGATCTGCGGCGTTCGACTTGACTGTGCTTTTCTTGTCAGTTCGCAGCACGTCCCGACGCCAGCCGCCGGGACATCCGCCGACTTGGACCTCCAGATCATCCGCCGGCAACAGGAACCGCAGACAGCCGGTCGCCACGGGACGCAAGGGTACGGTCATCTGGCCAGTGGCCCCCAAGCGGCTGACGGGTACACTGAATCGGACATCGACGACGTGCAGACCGCGCTCGCGGAGGTAGATGGCGGGTTGGTCGCCCGCCGGGGGTGAGACCAGACGCGCGGTCATCGGGGTCGGCTGCGGCGCTGTGGCCGGTTTCCTGACCGAGCCACTGGGCTGACCGGAGGTCTCCTTTGGCGCGGGAGACCTGCGGTCGGCGGTTTCAGCGGGGTCGGAGACCCCCGCCGAGCGCTCCCCGGAGACCCGCGCCGAACGCTCGCCGGAGACCCGCGCCGAACGCTCGCCGGCCGGGCCGTCGCCAGCCAGGGTGGCGGGCTGTCCGTTGATCTCGATTTTTTCCAGGGCGACTCTTCCAAGCGGCAGCGTGACCGGCAGCCAGCGCTCGACCAGCTGATGAATCACAAGGCGGCCATCGAAGCGGGCTACGTCGCCCTGAATCCGGCCCACGTATTCGGCGTGGCTGACGATCGCCGGGACGTCCGGAGGTGCGGCGTCCGGCTTCTCAGGATGCGCGAGCTTCCAGAGTCGCAGGAACTCGTCGTGCGGCAGGTAGACCTGCGTGTTCTGCAGCGGATCCTCCTTCGCCGGGGCGTAGGGGATGTACAGCGTCAGGTCGCGTTGGCGGATCTGCTCGGTTGAAACGTGGCCCTTTGACGCTGGGACTTTTTCTTCCGCCACGCTCGCTTCCAAGGCAAACAACAAGCCGATGGCGATCACCATCGCCGCCGCCGTTGCGCCTGGCACGGACATCCGGATCGCCGCGATGACCCTAAGGATGATCCACAACCCAGCCCCTGCCAAAGCCCCCAGCAGCAGTCCATCCAGCACCGGCGTCCAGGCCAGCGGAACGAGCCCCGACAGCCCGATCGGCAGGGCCAGTCCGGCGACGAGAGCGATCCCGCGCCGGGCTTTGGACCTACGCCGCTCGGCCCAAGCGGCCAGCACTGCGGCGGAAAAGACCAGCCATTGTAGAGTCGCGGCAAACGTTCTGTCTTGCAGGCCGAGCACAAGTTCTCCTGCGCCGCCCTCTCGCTGAAAACGAATCGCTGGGCTTTCGGGCCTTTCGATCGCGACGCGCAGCGAGAGGCGGGCTCGTTCGCCGCCCTCGACACGCGACTGCGGCGGAACCTGGACCGGCAATTCTTCTTTGGGAGGCTCTGGTGCTGGCGCCAGAGGCTCCGCTTCCTCTTGTTCCTTGGCCGGCGGCGCAGGTGCAAGGGACGCCGGAGGCGGAGGGCCGGTTGCCGCCCCTGACCGAGCCGCCGTGTCTTCCCCGCCGTCCAGCTTGACCGTCTGCCCGTCCTGTGCGACGGCCAGTCGGCGCAGCATCTGCGGGTCGGTGGTCGAATGGATGAACTGCACCGATGCGTCGGCCATCAGGACCAGTCCGCCGCCGGGGTGGTGGCTCCAGGTCTTTCTTTCAATCCACTCGTCGATGCGGCGTGCGGTGCCGGCGCCACCGGCAAACCAGGGGCCTCCGTCGGTTACTTCCGCCACCATGATGGTGTTGCTGGTGCCGTCGGTGATCTCCTCCAAGCGAAGTCCGCGGTCCAGTCCGATGACCCCGCGCGTGGTGCGGAACCCGGGCGTGGGACGAATGCCCGTGATCGCCACGTAAGAAGTCTTGCGGAATCCGCCGGGTGTGGCCATGGGCGCCGGATCGGAGGGGCAGCACAGCCATTCGGGAAAGGCGTTCTGCAGCAGGGGAGCGTTATGTGGGTCATCGCAAGGCAGATCCAGACGCAGCTTCTCGTACAGGTTTCGTTGTTCCATGAAAGGCAAGATTGCCACCATCCAGCTAAACTGCCGCTCGCGCGGCACGTCCGGAGGACCGATCGCTGCGGGCGGAAACTGCCCGTACACTTCGTGGTAGTTGTGCAGCCCCAGGCCGATGTTCTTGAGGTTGTTGTTGCACTGCGAACGCCGTGCGGCCTCGCGCGCCGATTGCGTGGCCGGCAGCAGCAGGGCGATCAGAATGCCGATGACGGCGATGACCACCAACAGTTCGAGCAGGCTGAAACCGCACCCTTTGCCGGTCCTGACCAGCGCGCACACGACCGCGACGATGACGGCCGCAATCAGACCGCCGAACTTCCAGGGCAGCGCGCCCGTGCCGCGCCGTGCAATCGACTCCGCCAGGCCCGTCACCAACGTCGGGCGAGTGGGCGGCGTTTCCGGACGGAAATCGCCGTCGGCCGAAACCCAATCTGCCCCGTCAGGCGGGTGAACGTACCACGTGGTACTCAGCGTCGGCATCGAAATCTCGGGAGCCCGGTGGCGGATGATCTCGGTCCGCAGTTGCCCCCAGAAACCACCCGAGTTTGCCCGTGGGCTGTCTGTCTCGTACAACAGCGACAGTTCGCGTGCCTCGTTGACGGAGGCTGCCTGAGTTGCCGGCAAGGGAACCAGGTAAGTGCCTTGGTTTCGCCTCACTTCCACGGGCTCGTTGTCGAGCGTCACGGACCACAAGTTGGCGCTTTCCGGCAAGGTCACAGGTACCTGTTGCAGGTTGAGGTTGCGCAGCGAGAATCGCGCCTGGTGGCGTGTTCGGCCCTCTTGCCCGACGACGCTGACGATCTCGGCCGCTTCGCAGATCCCGGCCAGGACGGGCTCCGACGCGTGGCGCGTGGCCGAGATCGTCAGCCGGTAGGGCAAGTGCTGGTACTGGTAGGCTGCCACGATCCGCTGGCGCGGAACGTACGCTTTGGGCTTGAACACATCCGCCGGATCCACCGCGCGCAGGTTCTCGGGGTGATCGTCGATCTGCTGGTCGCCAGCGGCCTCCACGGCCACCATTCCGCTTTGCCGTGAAACGTCCTGCAAAACCAAGACGGGAACGGCGATCGGGGGGCCGGCCTGGGCAGCATCCGATTCTGCCGTAACGGGTGCATCCTTGCCGGCAGCTCTATTACCATTCGAGGTTGGCACGGAAAACGTCTGCCCGCAATCCACGGCCAGTGTCAGGTCGCCTGTTACCGGCCGGTCGAGGACGATTTGCCACAAGGTGAGTTCCTCGCCCGTGTTCGCTCCCCGCGGCAACGGGCTGTGCCGTTGCTCGATGATTCGCGCCGGCGAGTCCACCGAGACGATTTGGATTTTCTCCCCGACTGCCGCGGGCAACGTAAAACGGACCTGCCGCAGCGTTCCGTGCCGGACGTGCAAGTCGAGTTGATGGTGTACGTCCAGCTTGCCACGGTCCAGACGCACAAACGCCAGCGTCTCCGCCGCCACCTTGGCCGGTTTCGAGCGCACCTGCAGCCGGCCGCTGACTCGCGCACCGTCCTGATAACGGTACTGCAGGGCCGTCCCCGGAATGGGAGCAGCAGCACCGTCCGGCCGGTCGGCGGCCACTGGCTGCAAATCGTCGGACAACTGCGACACCAGCAACTCGATGTCCGGCGGGGCCTGGACCAGCAGCGTTCCTTCCAACTCGTCGGCGCCGGCCAATCGCAGTTCGGGCAACGGAATGTCGGTGAAGCCTTCGTCGCGCTGCAACCAGCCATCCGGGTGCCGCTGGGCCGTCAGGGCAATCTCAAGCGACTGGCCGGGAATCAGCGGCGTGGGAAGTTCGAATCGAATGATCTGCAGCGCTGCATCCGCAGTTGCATCCGCGATCGCCTGGGCACCGCTTCCCGGCGCCGATTCCCACTCCACGCCTTGGCCCGCCGACAGCAAGGAAGTGAGTTCCCATTCGTGCGGCAGGAGCATTTCAATATCAAAGAGCGGCGCATGACGCGGTTCGACCGCGACGCTGCCCCGCAGCACAAGTCCGGCCCGATTCACTTCCACCAACGCCGCCACCGACGCCTGCAGGGTCCGGCGCCGTGCTGTCACTCTCAACGGCAAGCGGAAGTGCTCATCCCAAAATGAGAATTCCAGCGCCGCGGGTCGGTTGGTACTCTGGCCTGATACGTTCGGAACGGAATCCCCACCGGCGCTGTTGCACGGCTCGCCACCCGGCCTGATGCCGGCCAAAGCTCCGACCTCGATTCGCAGCGACGACGAGGCAGTCAGCGACACCTGCCCGGCATGCGACGTGGCGTCGAGTACTTTCACCGTTGGAAGTTGCCATTCCGCATCCAAGGGCACAGGGGCCAATCCCAGCAACCGGACGGCGCGCGATCCGAGAAATGGCTTGCGGAACGTGAGCGCGACCGCGGCGGGACCGCTGGCCTGCTTCCGGATCGTCCATTGCGCCAGTTCCGGCGACTCGACCTCGGCGACTTCCACGGAGGCCGGCAATTCAAGCTGAAAGGTGTCCTGGGCGCGGGCGTACACGTCCAGATCGAGGACGACTTCCCAACGCAGTCCGGCCGGTTCGATGTGGCCGACGGCGCGGCTGGTGACCAAGACCAGGGGCGTGCGGTTCCCGCCCGCAGAACGGTCGGACAGTACCAGCGGCACCAGGCCCGTGTGGTCGACGGCCACGCGGAAGATCTGTTGCCCCCGATCCGTGCTTTCGGATTGCAGCGTCGTCTCGCCAACTTGCACTTGCTTGCCCTCGGCCAGCCGAATCGCGATCTGGGACGCCGGCACCGGGGGCAGCTTGAGCGTAGCAGCCAGGTCGCCACCGCGGCTCGCCAGAGGAGCCGACATCTCGAGTTCCAGTTCAAACCGGCCTTCCTTTTCGAGGACCAAAAACAGCGTGCCGTCGTCCTTCAGGCCCAGCCGCGCCGGCTGCCCGCCCAGTTGCGCGGACTCGATCGCCAGTCCCCCGAAGGGCAAATCGACCAGCTGCAAATCGCCGCGCAACTTCACGATCTGGACGCGGCCGCTCAGTCGCAGTTCGCGGTCCGCCAGCTGCGCCTCGTACGCGGCCTGCGTCAGGACGGCGTCCGCTGGCGGCATGGTTTCGGGCTGCGCGTGACGCTGGGCTTGCCGCCACAAAGCCACAACCTTGTCCCGCGGCATCAGCACGCCTTGGGACGCACCGTCGAACAGCACCTGCAGCTGATCCGACGGAATGTAGACATTGCGAATTCGCGGCGGACCCTGAGTCACCTGAGCTGCGGCAAGCGAAGGAATCACACACAACAGAAACAGTGCCGGCCACAGGCAGACGAGCGCGCTCGGCAGCGAGTTCGGTGCGCGTCGTGCGTTCGGCGCGGGTCTCCGACCCCGCCGAAACCTCCGACCGAAGGTCTCCAAAAACGCGTTCGGCGCGGCTCTCCGGCCGAAGGTCTCCAACAATCCCGGAGACCTCCGGTCAATCGCGTGGCACGGTCGGGAGACCGGCCACAGCGCAGCCCGCAAAACGTCCACGCGGCTTTGGCAGCCCAGCGTTTCACCGCTCATCGCTGCCCCCTTCCGGCTTGCTCGTCTTCTCCCCGCGCTCGCCTGCAACCGGTGCGTCGACCGATGCCTGACTCGCTCCAGACGCCCCCGCTGCGGCGCTGTCCACCACGAGCGCGACCGGCACCGTCGCGACTTGCTTCCCCGGCGATGGCGGGCCCCAACCGGTCCGGCGAACGTACAACAACCAGACGACCAGCCAGACGGCAATCACGCCGGCGATCCCCAACCGCGCAGCCAGCAGCCAGCTGTTGATGATCGACGGTTCGAACAGACCGGCGAACAAGACCCCGAACGCCAGCGTCAGGACCACGAAGACCTTGGTCTCCAGGGAAAACATCAGCAGCACGACGCCGGTCGCCAAGGCGATCAGACTGGCGATGGCCGTCATCGTGGGAATGTGCCAGTAGCCGATCACCAGTTCCGTGGAACCGGTCAGGTTGCTGAACAGGTAGGTCGTGCCGGCGACCTGGAAGTCGAACGACGAACTGTCTTTGGGAAACCAGCTTTCCGGGTTGTCGGCGGCCTGGATCATCGCCCGTGCATCCCACATTCCGACTCGGATGTGGCTGGTGAATCCCGCGGGGTCGCCCGCCAGGCGGTAGTCCTTCGGCACCCAGAGCCGCACGTACGTGGTCTGGAATTTGACGCCTTCCTCGAATCGCGGCAGCGGCAGGCGCAACAGTCCGTTGACCTCCAATTCTCCCTTGTCCAGTCGCGGTGTTTCGAAGACGGCAGCGATCTGAAATGGCTCGTCCGAGTCGGCGGTACGAGACACGTTGATGAAATACGTCTTGTCCGCAGGATCGCCGCCGGGCACATCCGGCGCTTTTTCCGGCGCCACGGTTTGACCTGCCACGGTGATGCCCAAGATCCGCGGATTGCGCAGGGTGACGGCCAATCGCTGGCGCTCACTGGACGTGACCTCGTAGCGGGCGCGCACCGTGAGCGGACCGTCTTCCGTGACCACGGCCTCGACGTACGCGCGCTGAACCACGGTTTTGACTACGTCCTGAAGTTCATGCTTGGTTACCCTGAGCGTCAATCGGGCCGGATGTTGGAAATAACGGTACGTCAGGTGCGGCTGGGCCGTGCTGATCGGCTGCGACAGTTCGCGGGGATCGATCTCTTCCAGGCCCGTCGCTGTCGCCGCCACGGACAAGACGCGGTCTTTGTGGATCGCGATCTCGCCGGTTTCGCGGTCCACGTCCAGCGCTTGGATCGGCTGCAGTTCCCACTGCGCACCCTGATCGGGAATGCTGAGCCTTTGGTCATAGCTTGCGGTGAACGTGCGCTGGCCGATCGCTTCGGAGTGCAGCACAATCGTCCATTCCACCGTGCCGTCGTCGGCGGGTTCGGACTTGCGTCGTTCCTTGATTCCCTCTCCCTCGATCTGCAGGTGATCGGACGCGGCCACCGGCACCGCGATCCGGAGAGTGTCCGTGCCGGCGAACTGAATCTGGTATTGGAGCGACGTGGCGACTTGGACCACATCTTCCTTGATGGTGGCGACCGTGGCGACGGTGGCCAGCGTGCGCCGCGGCCGCTGGGAGATCGTCTGCACGATGTGGACGGGCCGCGTGACGAACGAGAACGCGGCGGCCAGCGTCGAGCCCTCGGGGACCTGTGGCTGGAAGTCCTTGGCCGCCAGGTCGGCGGGCGTGGCGGCGCGCGCGGCCTGCAGTTGCGCCGTGTCGGTCTTGATCTCCAGCGATTCCGGTGCCATCACCGCCACCAGGCCCTCTTCACGCGTTGCATTCAAGGGCTCGATCAGCGGCAGCGCCAGTTCCCCGGCCGGCGTGTCGCGCGTCTGGCCGGCTGTCACGGTGACCGTCAACTCGCCCAATCGCTGATTGGCGAAATACACCGTCAACACCTGAGCCCCATCGGCCGCAGTGACCTCGAACCGTTCCAACGATTCCGTGCGGACGTCGTCGACTTGAAACCCGGCCGGCAGCCGGAAGGCCAGCGAGAAGATCCCGGACCGCGAAACCTGGTACTGAAACTCGCCGCGCGTGGTCAGCCGCGTCTTGTCCAGCAGCACCGACAGGCGACTGGCGACGACCAGGCGCGGTTTCAGCCGGGAGGCGACCACCGAGAGCTTATGGTCCGGCGTAAAGAACTTGTAGAACGTGCTGCCGGGTCTCTGGAGCGATGACGGAGCGTCGGCCGCGTCGATGCGTGTGATCGACTCGCGCTCGACATACTCCAGGCCCACATCTTCGGCGCTGCGCACGGCCAGGATGCCGCTCTCCCGCGCCACGCCGACGGCCCGCACCTGCCCCACCTGGAACGCGTCCGCGGCGATAGGCGTTTCCGTGTGCAATTCCAAGCGGACCGTCCCGGTCGCCGGGGCGTGCAACCGCACCTTCACCCGTTGGCGGTCCTCGGCCGTCTCGGTCTGCCAATCGCGCAGACCAGGTACCTGGACGTCCAGCAGACGCTGATCCGCTGGCACTTCGACAACAAGGTCGCTCAGCGACCCGCGCAGGATTTGGTAGTCGAATACCGCGTGAGTGTGGACGACGCCATCGCCCACATCGACGGCGATGGTATCGGTGACGTTGGCCAGACCGGCCGCCTGATCGGTGCTGCCTGACTTGGGTGTCCAACTGACCGTGAACTGGTTCGTCGACCCCAGGACAGCGCGGACGCCCGTGGCTCCCTTGGGGTCCGACCGCAGCTCGGAAGTGCGCTGCGGATGGACCTGCACCGCCAGGTCCTTCTCCGGGATTTCCAGCTGCAGGTTGCTGACGCCCACGGGCGGGCACTCCAGCGCAAAGCTCCTCCCCTCGGTCGCCGATTTCACTCCGGTGACCAAGCTCAGCTGAATCCGGTGTTTGCCCTGTCCCCGCACCAGCAACTCGTATTGCCCCTCGCCGACGCCGCGGAGCAACACGGCGCCGTCCTCCGAGCGTGCCGAGCCGATCGCGGCGTTGCCGAACTGCACCGGCAGTCGGGCCCAGTCCGCACTGAGCACCTCGACATCCAACGTGACGTCCAGTTCTACCAGTTCGCCCTTGACCGCCCCGGCATAGTCCGCACGCGTGATGACGCCGTTGACCGGAGGCTGGGTCGGCCCCTGGTCGGGCTGGACCAGGCGATTCCACATCTCCAGGAACTGCTTGTAGGGCAGCACGATCGACGAATCCTCGTCCTCGAACACCTCGCGCAGGTTCTTGAACGGCACGTAGATGACGTGTTCCTGGCGCACCGGCAGTTGGGCGGCGGGTTCTTTTGCGCCAGCCTGTTTCGTGCCGGCGGATCCGCCGGCGGACGGTTGTGTGGCTGGCGGTTGCGAGGCAGGCTTCTCGGCAGCCTGCGATGTCGCTTGGGTCGGAAGCGGCCCCGGCGCGGCTGGCGTGTCCTGTCCGAGGCCGGTGCGGCTGAGTGCGAACAAGAAAACCAGAGGGAATACGCACAGGCGTGGCATGATCTTCCTCCCAAGGCGATGTCGTCGGGCGAGGGCACGCGGTTCGCTCGGAGTGGAAAAGCCGATCTGAGCGCGAAGCAATAGGAATCTGCGTCCCCTATCCACCAATCCAACCACTTTCCGTGATTCTACTTCCGGCCACCTCTCGGTGCAACTTTCCGGCAGCAGCGACTGCCGTCCAGTCCTCGGCGAACAGTGAGGCGTTAGCCCACCGGTTACCTGGACGCAAGGCGGTTTCGGCGAACGGAGGCCGTCGAATCGCTCGTCAGTCACCGTCTGAGGCCATCGCAAAACCGGCCGGCGCGTGGGGGATGGTGAAACCGTCGGTGAATTTCACGCTCAGGGGCTGCGGGCTCATGTTGTACACGACGTACGTTCGCCGTTGTCCCTGGCGGAAGACCGCGTACAGGGCGGTGTCGGCGGTGGATCACTGCCAGGGAAACAGCCCAGACGCGAAGATCGAAATGTCGGCTCAACGAGGCGTTCTTCACGGGACGATGGTCGGGTCTTCTTTTTCCAGTGGCATGTTGCCTGGCGCGGGAACATCGGCCTGCGAGGCGTCCTTTGTCGCCGGCGATCCGGGCATGACTGACGCGTCCCCGTCCGCAGGCGTTTCGGGCTTGTGCGGGGACCGCAAGGCTCGGTCGACCGCATTGCGGAACTCCTCGCTGATTTTAATTTCGAAAGGTTCCACGGGCACGCCGGCCTGATCCGCCACGCGCTGGCACTCGGCCAGGAACTTGCGGAGTTCGCCGTCCGTCACCACGTTTCGCATCTGGCGCCGGCCATCTTGCTTTTTGACCGACAGGTGATCCAGTGCCGGTTCCAGGTCGTCTTGTTGGATTTTCTGTTCGTGCATGCCGCGCAAGACGCGTTGCAGCGTCAGATGAGCAGCTTGCTTTTCCTCGCCGGTCAGACCCGACGGCTCGACGTACTGCTTCTCGACAGCGTAAATCACGATGTATTGCATGAGGGGCGACTTGGCCAGTTCCTCGAAAATGCGTCCCAGATCCTCCAGCGTGATCTGGCCGGTTCGATACTGGTCCACGACCCGGTCGACCTCGTATTTCCACACAAAGTCGGTTCCCCAGAACTTCTGGAACAACGCGTTGTGTTTTTCCACCGTTGACGCGGGAATCGTTGCTCCGAAGACGGTGGCTGCCAAGGGAGGAAGTAATACGGTAGACACTCGTTTGCTCAACTCACTGGAGAAGGAAGGTAATGAGGAGATCCAATCCGCGTGGGC
The DNA here is from genome assembly GCA_964486845.1 of uncultured Pirellulaceae bacterium. Taxonomy (GTDB): domain Bacteria; phylum Planctomycetota; class Planctomycetia; order Pirellulales; family Pirellulaceae; genus Anammoximicrobium. The sequence goes on along the minus strand of CAZAQY010000061.1, from coordinate 16,799 downwards.
ACAATCCGTTACCGTGCCAGCGGAAAGGTATCTGATTCTCTCACGGAGGTGACGATCAGAGGCAAAACACTCAGCGGCCGACCAGGTAGTTTTCCCGGTCGACCGCTTCACACCAACTCACCACGCCGATAGGACGTGTCAATCAAACGGAACGCCGGCTGCCCGCTTAGCATCGTTCGAAAGATGGCTGTCCAGCGTTTCTTGCTGATCATCACACGGAGTGTGATGGCTACTTTGACGAGGCGACAGTCATTTCTCCAACGCGACTTGGCGATCGAGTTCCTTGATGTAGATGTTCTTGAACTGCAGCAGGCTGGGCGGTCCGCGCCATTGGCCGTCGCGTTGGGTCCCGTGATGCACAGGGCCTTACTTGGCGCCGGCGGAAACCGTCGACAAGTTGCGCTGCCTCGGCGTGCCGGCCGACCAGATTGTGATGACCTGGCCCAATCGCGTCCACCGTGTCGGCGACGTCCAGGTGCGCGCGACCTTTGCCATTCCACTCGGCGGCGACGACTTGACCCACGTCGGCTACCTCGTGTCCGTCGATGGCGGGCCGACCGTGTACCTGACCGGCGACACGGCGTACCACGAGGTGTTATCCGCCGCGGTGGGGCCTCATCGGCCCGACGTCCTGCTGGCCGTCATCAACGTCGCATTCCGCAACCTCAGCCCCACGGATGCAGCGCGACTGGCCAGAGAATTGGCGGTCAAGGTCGCGATACCCTGTCACTACGACCTGTTTCCCGACAACAGCCTGCCGCCGGAGTTGTTCCGCACGACGCTCAAGATCGAAGGTATTGGCGCTTGCTACGTGCGATTGGATCACGGCGTTCCTTACACGTTTCCGGGCACGTAGACGCAATCCGGTTCGCTTTCCATCGCGTCGCCGGTGACGGCAAAGGCGCGGGCGCGGCTCCCGCCACACGTGCGGCGGTACTCGCAGATGCCGCACTTGCCTCGGAACTGGTCGGGATCACGGAGCGCGCGGAACGTGGGATGGTCTTGGTACACGTCCACCACCGAATTCTCCGGGAATCGCCCGCAGCACAGCGGCAGGAAGCCGGCCGGAAAGATCTCCCCGATCTGACTGACGAACATCACGCCTCGTCCGTCCCAGACGCCCAACGGAGCGCGATGCCCGCGATAGCCGCCGCTGTCCGGTCTGCCGCCCGGCCCGGCCAGCGGGTTGCCGTGCTGCTGCAGCACGTACCGCCGGTAGTGCGGCGCCTCGGTCGTTTTGATCCCGTAGGGTTTGTTTTGGGCATGCCGCCAGAGCTTTTCAAAGGCAACTTCATACTCTTCCGGTGCGATCCGCTGCTGCTGTAGCCCGCGTCCCACCGGGATCAGGAAGAACACCGACCACATGGCGATGCCTTGTTGGGCCAACAATTCGGCAATTTCGTCCAGTTGATGGAAATTTCGCCGCGTCACGGATGTGTTCACCTGCACGGGCAACTGCAACCGCCGGGCGTTGGAAAGCATCTGCAGCGTGCGATCGAAACTGCCGGACCAGCCGCGGAACGCGTCGTGGATCGCCGCATCGGCGCCGTCCAAACTGATCCCCAGGCGGCTCACGCCCGCGTCCTTGGCGGCGCTGAACGCCTCATACGTGGCCAGGGGCGTTGCCGAGGGCGTCAGCGCGATCTGCAAGCCCGCTCCAGCGCCGTACCGAATCAGGTCGAACAGGTCGCGTCGCTTCAGCGGATCGCCGCCGGTCAGGACCAGCGTGGGCGGCTTGGGAAAAGTGGCAATCTGCGCGATCAACGCCAGGGACTGTTCCCGCTGCAATTCGTTGGGATCCGCGTCCGGCTTGGCCGACGCCCGGCAATGCTCGCAAACCAAATCGCAAGCCTGCGTGATCTCGTAATAGAACATCAACGGACTGGTATCGAAGTCGGCTTCCGTATAGGCAGTGGGCATCATGTCGGCACTTTCTCATGTCTTGCGAAGGTTCCAAGTTTTTCGACCAGGATTGCCTGTCAGCGCTGCGCTTCTCGCACCAGATGGCCGAGTTCCGGCAGGATTACCTGGTCCATCGCCAACTGGACGGCGGCCGTCGACCCTGGCATGGTGAGCACGAGGATGTGGCCCATCAAACCACCGACCGCGCGGCTGAGCAGGGCTGCCGTGCCGATTTGCTGATAACTGAGCATTCGAAACAGCTCGCCGTATCCCGGCAACGGCTTGCTCAGCAGGCTGCTGACGGTCTCGTAGGTCTGATCGCGGCGGGTGATCCCCGTGCCTCCGGTCAGCAGCACCGCGTCGATGTCACTGCGCTCGCCCAGCTGCTGCAGTGTGGCACGCATCAAGTCCGGCTCATCAGGGATGATGGACCGCTGAACGATCGAGTGTCCGGCCGACGTCAGACGTTCGATCAGAGTCTGCCCGCCGGTGTCCGTTTCGACGGTTCGCGTGTCACTGACAGTGATCACCGCGCAGCGTACGCACAAGGGAGCTTGGGCTTTGTGTTCCACAGATGTCGAACTCACGAATTGGCCTCAGGATGAATCGTTTTTCGGACCGCAGCGGCAACCGTTGCTCAGGCACACCTTACCAGCATATACTGAAGAGGGAAAGGGAGGTTAGCTGTGGAGCTTCGGACCGCGAACTGGACAATACGGTTCGTGCTGATCTGGTTTGCCACTGCCTGCGGTGAACCAGTCGCGGCAGCCGACGTATTCGTCCTGCGTCAAGGGGGGCGTCTGCGCGGTACGTGGTTGAACCCGAAAGAACCGCAGCCAAAGCAATACGCGATCCGCACGGAGGAGGGAGCAGTTCTGAAGCTGGACGCGGCCCAGGTGCGATTGGCCCTGGTGCAAGACCCGACCGCCGCCCAGTACGAACGCCGGCTGGAACAGTGCCCGGACAGCATCGACGGGCATTGGCAGTTGGCCGAGTGGTGTCGCGAGCAGGACCTCAAAGAGCAACGCGAGACGCACCTGCAACGGATTCTGGATTTGGACCCGGATCACGTGCGGGCACGACATGCGTTGGGATACTCCCAAATTCGCGGCCAATGGGTGACTCGCGAGGGCATTCAACAGCGGCGCGGATACCGGCTGTACGCCGGACGCTGGCGACTGCCCCAGGAAATCGAACTCCTGGAAGCGTCGCAGGCGGCCGAGCAGGCCGAAAAGCGTTGGCTGGCTCAGATGGTCCGCTGGCGGGAAATGCTGAATACCACGGCCGCCACCGAGGCTTACCGAGGGTTTGCCGGCATTCGTGACCCTCAGGCGGTCCACGGTCTGAAGGTGTTGCTCCAACAGGAGGCTTACCGGCTGGTGAAGCTGCTGTACATCGACGCCCTGGAGCGGATCGGCACCCCGCCCGCGATCGACGCGCTGGTCGGCGCCACGCTACAGGACCCGGACGAGGAAATCTTTCACGACTGTCTGGATAGAATCGTCCGTTTGCAGCCGCCGCACGTCGAGAAACAGTACGTCAAAGCATTGCGGGACGAGAACAACGTGCGGCTGAACCGGGCCGCATACGCCCTGGGACGACTCGAAGACAAATCGGTGCTCTCGCCCTTGATCAATGCCTTGGTTACCACGCACACCATCGTGGTCTCGAAGTCATCCGACGCTTACACGTTGACCTTCTCCAACACCAACGGCGGCGCGGCGGGCGGCTCGCCTTTGGGCGGAACCGGCTTTTCTGCGGGCGGCGACGCGCAGGTCATCGCCCGCACGGTCAACAACCAGGAAGTGTTGACGGCGCTGATCCGTCTGAGCGGCGGCGTGAACTTCGGCTTCGACAAACGGGCCTGGAGGTATTGGCTGGATAACCAGAACCGGCAACCCGCACCGGTTGTGGATGCCAGGCGGGGCGACGGATAACGTCGCCAGAGCGAACGCGGCGGCGTCCTCCCCACGGTGTGTCGCGTTGTACGCCGTGCCCCGCGATGTCCTGACGCCCACCGTTCGCCGCGGGAATCAGTCGTCGGAAAGCTTTCCGCTGATCAGCCGCAGGAATTCGGCGTTGCTTTGAAAGCGGCCCAATTGGCGGACCAGTTGCTCCATGGCGTCGACCGGGTTCATGGTCGTCAGCGTCCGACGCAGCATGGTCACGGAGTGCAGCGTCGGCGCATCGTGCAACAATTCTTCGCGGCGAGTCCCGGACTGGGTGATGTCGATGGCCGGCCAGATCCGCCGGTCCGCCAGCTTGCGGTCCAGCACCAATTCCATGTTGCCGGTGCCTTTGAACTCCTGAAAGATCAACTCGTCCATGCGGCTGCCGGTATCGACCAGGGCCGTGCCGACGATCGTCAGCGATCCGCCTTCCTCAAAGGCCCGGGCCGTGGCGAACAGCTTCTTGGGCACATCCATGGCCTTGATATCCACGCCCCCCGACATCGTCCGCCCCGTATTGCCGACCCATTTATTGAAGGCGCGGGCCAGTCGGGTGATGGAGTCCATCAAGAGGAACACGTCGCGGCCCATCTCGGCCAAACGCTTGCAGCGTTCGACGATCAATTGGGAAATCCGGACGTGACTTTCGACGTCCATGTCCAGACTGCTGGCCACGACCTCGCCATTGACGTTGCGCCGCATGTCGGTGACTTCCTCCGGGCGTTCGTCGACCAGCAGCACGATCAGCTTCACGTCGGGGTAGTTCGTGGAGATCCCCAGACTGACGTGCTGTAGCAAGATGGTCTTGCCGGCTCGCGGCGGCGACACGATCAAGGCTCGCTGCCCGCGGCCCAGCGGTGTCAGCAAGTCCATGACGCGCGTGGTCAGCGGTTCTGGCCCCGTCTCCAGCCGATACCAGACTTTGGGATTGATGGGCGTCAACGAATCGAAGGTCTTGACGTTGACGTAGTCGTCCGGCGGCATCCCATCCACGTCCAGGATCTCGCGCAACCGAGGCCCCTGCTGCCGTCGCGGTTGCTGGACCATGCCGCGGACCATGACGCCCTGCCTCAGCCGGTACTTCTCGATCATCGTCCCCGGCACGAAAGGGTCCGTCCGCTCGCGCGAGTAGTTGTTGTTGGGACTGCGCAGGAAGCCGTACCCGTTGGGGTGCATCTCCAACAGGCCGCCGCCCTCCTCAAGCTGCTCGTCGCCCTCTTCCAGCGGTTCGCGATCCATCGCCGCGACACGGTCGCTCTGGACCATTCGCCGCCGCCGCCGAGGCCTTCCGTTGTAGCTGTTGCCGTTGTTCGTCGAGCGTCCGGGAGTTTTTGTACGAGTTCTTTTCTTCCCCATGATCATGATCCAATAGCACGATGTGACGGCCGATGTCGATCCTCAACACCGGTGAAAAACGACTGGTGACACGCAACGTGTATTGCCGGCGACACCAGAAACTGCCTGCCGGGAACAGTTCCCAAGGCATGTTACCGTTTCATTTCAAAGAAACACCGGCCCCCGTCGCGCTGCAAATTCTGCGCGGCGCAAGTTCCTTCGGCGTTAGAAAACGAACCCCGCAGCAAGATGCGACGAGCCCTCGATTCGGGTCAGACTCGTCCCCACAACTACAGGATTACTGCTGCTCCGCCTGCTCGCGTGATCGGCAAGACCTTCCGCCGTGAGCTGGGCCAACTGATCTAAAGTGCTACAAAGAAACTCAATGATCGGTCGACCACCGCTGCCCAAGCAAGACAGGCAGATGACATCCCCCCCGCCATCTTCCAATTTGGCTCGTTCGACCAAGACCAATTCAAGGGGGGAAGCCCCACTAATTCAAACGATTCGTGAGGCGCTTTTCCGCGTCTAGTCAGAATCTCACTGCGTGAATCTTAGCGATGTCTACGTCCGTGTCAACGTGTATTTCCGCTTCCTGCAGAAAAAATCCAGTTTTCTACTTGTCATCTCGTCCCTTCGAACGGCCATTTTCGAGCTTGGCAAGTTGGCACGCCCAACAACGTCAGCAACATCCCAGTCCGCAAAATCCGAAAAAACTGTGTAACCGTTAGACTTTCACTAAATCGCCGTGCGGCGAGGGTCGATAACCGGAGGGTAACGGTTTCTACGGCCTGAAGAATAACGGATCGACCCATGCGCGAAACCATTCGTATCTGGCTTGCCGCTGTGCTCGTGACATCGAGTCTGCCTGCCGTGTTCGCTCAGAGCGAAATCGCTTGGCTGTCCAACATTTACGAAGCGCAGCAGATAGCAAGGCAGCAGCAGCGGTTGATTCTTGTTCATTTCTACTCGGACACGTGCCTCCATTGCCAAAGGCTGGAGCAAATTGTGTTTCCGAACCCCAATGTCTACCATGCGATGTCGATGAACTATGTCCCGGTCAAGATCAACGGTGACCGTGCCCGTGACCTCGCCGTGAAGTACCAAGTGGACCGGTGGCCCACCGACGTAATCACAGATCCCCAAGGCCGAATTCTGTACAAAACCGTCAGTCCCCAGGATCCGGCACGCTACGTCCAATTGCTGAACGCGGTGTCGGCCGATTTCCGTGCGGCGAATTCCGCCGCGACAGTTGCCGCCAGAACGCCGCCTCAGGGAGTCCCAAACTCAGCCACGCCCTACGCCGCTTACGACAACCGCGCGGACCCTCGATCTCAATTCGCCGCCTACACGCCTGCTGCCGCGCAGAGCGTTGCTCCGGCATCGCCATCATCGGGGCCATATTATCCTCAGGTATCGAATCCTCGCGAGCAACTGAATCCTTACGCCGTTTCGACGGGTGCCGGGGCCAGTGCAGCGGCCGTAACGCCAACGGGCGCTTACGATCCGCGGAGCGCGTGGTCGGCGGCAGGCAGCGAAAGCGAATCTGGATTCGCTCCAGCCGCCCTCTCCCCGGCCGCATCGCAAGGCAGCTACTCGCCAAGTCAGCCGGCATCGCCGCCGTTTCAGCCGACCTGGTCGCCAAGCCAGCCGACGTGGCAGGAAAACCGGTTCTACTCAGATCCCACGGCAACAGGATCTTCGCAGGTCGCCGCCGCCCCCCAGGTTCCAGCGACCAGCGGCACGGCCAGCGCGCCGATCGCAATGGACGGATTCTGTCCAGTCACCCTGGCCGAACAGGAACGGTGGGCGAAGGGCGATCCTCGCTGGGGAGTCGTTCACCGCGGGCGCACTTACCTTCTCTTGTCGCAACAACATCAGCAGCGGTTCCTGGGAGACCCGGATCGCTACAGCCCCGTCCTTTCAGGCTACGACCCGGTTCGCTATGTGGATCGCGGCGAGTTGGTTCCAGGCCAGCGCCGGCACGGCATGTGGTTCCGTGGGAAAATCTATCTGTTCGCGGACGAGGAGTCACTCAACCGGTTCTCCGCCGGGCCGGACACACCGGAGGTCTACGCCCGGCGCGCCCACGACATCATGATGGCGGCCGGTCGGAATTAGTGCGTCTGCAAAGCTCAGCAGCATCAGAACGCCTCTCCCTCGCCGCTTGCGCTCGCGTTCAATCGGTTGACGACCTTCAGGGCATCCGCCGGTGTGATAGAGCCGTCGGCGTTCGTGTCGTAATAGGGACCGGTCTCATCCGCCTCGGAGAGGAGCAGGGCGATCTTGCCGCCCTCGCCTCGGTTGAGGACGTTGATGATGTGGAGGACATCGACGGGTCCTACCAAACCGTCGCCGTCCACGTCGTCCGCGTCGTTCGGGTTGGTGAATACGGCCCATGTGAACTGCGACGGACTTCGGCCGGCGACCGGCGGGTCGAAATTGCCCACCACCGGCAAGGCATAGTCATCGCCGAACTGGGCGTACAGATCGTTCCCGAAGGGTACCGGCATGAACTGCACAACGTTTCCGCCGATCGCCTCCGGGTTGCCACCAATGCGGGTCGCAATCGGCGCTCCAGCGCTGATCAGGATGTACCACTCGGCGGTTTCCTGGGGCACCGCGCCGCTGCGGTCGGGCACCCACAGTCCTAGGTCGTCGTAGCCGTCGCCGTCGAAGTCAGCCGCGATCGGCCGTTCGCGCACGCCGGGGAAGCCGAACGTGAATTGAACATCGGTCATGCCGTTGATTTCAGGATCGTAAGCCCCCGCTGCGGCAGGGCCCGTTAGCACCGAACTCAGGTCCAGGCGAAACGTGTCGCCAGTCCACGCTCCCAGGTCGTCTACGCCGTCCCCGTCGAAATCACCGACGACCGGGTAGCCGACCATGTCGCCGGCGAGGGTCGTATCGACGTTGAAATCATGATCGGTGTCCAGACGCCAATTGGTGCCATCCTTCAGAGCGACCTCATCACCGTTGGCGAGGTTGCCATCGAAATTGCCGGCCACCGGGAGTCCGTTGATGTTCAACGGATCGGCAATCATGAGATTCGGCACACCGTTATTGTCGGTGTCGATCGCCCAGCGAAAGGCCCCGGCAACGCGGCCATAGGCGGCCAGTTTGTCGAAGCCGTCCGCCGTATCGCCGGCGTTGGCTGCAAAGTTGCCGGCAAAAATGTTGTCGCTGGTGAAGCCCAGCGCGTAGATGATGTCCTCGTTGAAGTCGTCGTTGTCCTTGTTCTCGGAATCGAATCCGAAGTTGCCGTTGGTGTCGACGTAGACGCTGCCCGCCGCCCACACGCCAAGTTCGGCGCGGCTGTCCACGGTGAACCGAGCCACGAAGTTGCCTCCGGGGACCGTGTCCCCGGAAGGGAACAGAGGATCGTCAAGCGGTTGACTGGCGTTGCTTTCGCCGTCCAAGCGATTGCCGACCGGGTCCACCAGGTTGTCGAGGACTGTCAACGTAAAGCGGTCGTCCGGCAGCGCGTTCCTAAAGTTCAGAATGATGGCGCCGGTGGCGAACTGACCGACCGTGACCGGATCGTTGATGACCTGAACGGACGCAATCGGGATGATGCCGTTGTGATCGCCCACCACCTGGTACTGTCCGACTGCGGACGCGATGCCGGAGTTCAAGGCTTCGTACAGGAAGCCGGGGAACCGCTCGACCAGATCCTGGATGCGGACCGTGATGCTCCAGACCAGCGGCGTCGGTCCCTCCGTCGGCTTGGGGTCGAATAAGTCGAACGACGGCGCAGCGGTGATAAAGACGCCGGTGACTTGGGGGCCGATTTCGTCGAGACTCACCACGCGAATGTCGTAGGCATTGATTGCTTCCGGGGTTGCACCGCGGACCCGCAGCGAACAAGTCTTTCCCCCTTCGACACCCACCGTATGGGTCGAGGGACCTTCGCCGCCGTGTTTCGCAATCAAGTTGTGGCTGGGATCGTAGACTTCGATTTGCAACTGGCCGTCTCCCGGCAGGCCTGGATTGCCGTTGGCCAATTGCCCAATCGGCTCGAACACGAGTTCAAACCGCAGGGTCGCCGTCCGGTCGGCGCCAAAGCGATACCAGTCTTCGTCACCCGGAAGATCGGGGCCGCCGGCGAACACGCCGCCAGCCGCGCCGGGATCGATATTCGGGTTCACTGCGACCTCGTACAAAGCGGGCAGGTCGGTCCGATTCGGCAAACTTTCGTTGTGCTCGAAGGGATCCGTGTCGAAGACGACCAGCCGGCCCAGTCCATCCGCACCCGTTCCGCCCGTGACGGGATTCAACGGCAGGATATCCACGCGTTCGGTGTTCACATAGCTGACGGGCGGCAAGGCACCGACGGTCACGGAGCCGCTGCGGCGGTCAGGTCCTTCGCGGTGCAGGACGAGATCGCCGAGTCCGGCATCTTCGATCACCAAGCGATCGCTGGCGTTCGGTTCGTTGCCATCGACGTGAATGGCCAGCGGCTGACCCGTGGCCGGCAGACCGGGCGTGACGAGAATCGAATCATCGCCGCTGCCTCCGTCCACGACCAACGCCTCGAAGCCTTGCAGTTGCAGCGACTTGAGGACCACATTGGCGGCGTTTGTGGAGTGGATCATGAGGCCGGCACCGTCCACCGCGATTCGGTCGCGGAGGTTCGAACCCAGGACGAACACTTTGTCGTCCGCGGCCGGTGTGCCGAACGCGGTGACCGAGCCGTCAAAGCCCTCGAACCGATACTCGGTCGATCCGGAAGTCACCTCGAATCGGCCTCCCGCGGGCGTCAACGGCTGGTAGATCAAGCTCTGATCCTCCGGCTTGCCCTTGACGTTGTCAAAGAAGAAGCCGAAGTAATCGCTTCCGCTCCCGGTGTTGAACTCCCGCGTCTCGATACTGTTGTGACACGGTCGGAAAGACCTGTGCGGTTTCCGGACCGAAGCTCTGCACGGTGTAGGTGAACGTGCCATTGTTCCCCAGTTCCGGCAACAGGAGGATCGCATCGCTGGAGCCCGGCGCGGGTTCGTTCACGAGGAGCGTGTCCGTGCCCCCCAGTCCGATGAAGGCAACGTCTGAGAAACCGAGAAAATCAACGTTTATCAGCCGGCCGCCGCCAAGGTCATAGACGACATGGCCGTCTTCGGTCGAGGTCACGGCGGGGGTGTACGTGAAGTTGTCGATACCCGCTGTGCCTTCAAACCGGACCGTGTCCGAACCGGCCGGCGCGTTGCCGTTGACGGTGAATTGCGAGAACTCGCCGACCCCGTTCGGGGCAATCGAGATCGTGTCATCGCCCTGCGCGCCGTAGACGTTCACGGTGCTGCGCGGCCCGAAGTTCTGCAGCGTGATCGTTACCTGACCATCGTTGGCGTGCCGGTCGCGGCCGCAATGAAGTTGTCGCTGACCGAGATGCCTAACGCTCCGCCCAGGTTCCCGGCAGCGGGAATCAGCGCGGCCACATTCTGTTTCGCCAGGTGCCGCGTAAACGTGACCGTCCAAGGGCCGCCCGCGGCGCCGGTCACGATGACATTGTTCGCGCCGATCGTGGACAGCGATTCCAAGGCGGCCTCGACGTCGACGCCTCGGGCCTTGTAGGCGATGGGCGCCGTGGTCTCGCCATCGAAGGAAAGCGTGAAATCGCCACTGGTGATCAGCAACGGGGCCGGCGTGATGGTGATGGTCTGCATCTCGTCCGTAGGACCGCCCGGATTGCCCGGCGTCGTTTCCACGACGGTGGAGGAAAAGATAACAAAACCCGTGTCCAAGCCCGTCCCGTCCATCAGAATGATTTTCTGATCCAAGGACGCCAGGTCCCCGATGAACTCCACAAACCAGGGACCGCCTACCGGACCGGTCACCCGCACGTTGCCGGCTCCCACGGAGGTGAGAGCCGCCAACGCCGATTCGATCTCGCCCGGCGTTGCATCGAAGAACAGGGGGCCCGTGGTACGGGCGAACGCGCCATTGTCAAAAGTGAGCCCGAACGTGCCGCTGGTGGCGCCGTTGGTGGTGATCGACTGGATCTCGTTGGTGCCGCTGCCGTCGGCCTGCGCGATGTTCAACGTGACGCCGCCCCGCAGGCCGCGGCTGTCCGCCGTGAACGCCGGTTGATCGATCTCGCGGAAGTCGTTGACGAACTGGACGTCCCACGGTCCGCCGTTCGGGCCGGTGACGATGACGTTGCCAGGGGCGCCGATCGAACCGAGTTGTTGGATCTCATCCAGCACCTTCGCCGCGGTGGCATCGAAAGGAATCGGCCCCGTCGTATTGCCGTTGAACGTCAAGGTAAAGGTGCCCCCCCTGTGACGCCCGCCGGCACGCTGATCCGCTGCGTTTCATTCACCCCCGGCGTGCCCTTGGTGGTCTCTGTGACGGCTGCCGAGACGCCGGAGATCAACAGCGAGCCGTCGGCCGTCAGAGCAGGCTGGTCTGCCTGACCGAGCGATCCGGTGAACTCCACGTTTTCCGAGCCGGCGTACACCAGTTGATCGACCCCGTTCAACAGGCTCAGGTCGATCGTGTCGGCGCCGTCCAGCGTCGACACGTACACGCCCTCGGTCGCGAACGTCGAAGTCAGGGCCTCGATGAAGCCCGCCCCGAATTGCAGCAACCCCGTCGGCACCACCGGCAGGATGGGCAGGCCGCCGACATGGTCACTGACAAACTGTTCCGTGAAGTCCTGGATGGCGTCGCAGTCCGGGTTGACGAAGGGAATGGCGTCGATCACCTTGCAGATGGTGTGGGCCACGTCGCCGATCGCCGAGACGATCGGGCCGATGGCCGTGTCGATCGCCTCCTGGACAAACCCGACCGCGTCGCCGATGAACTGCACGATGTCGCCGAGACCGAACGACAGCCCCTCGCCCAACAGATTGGTCATCTCGGTGAGGATTCCGTCCGCACCGCCGATGCCGGGCAGGAACTCGAGCAGCGATTTGGCGTTCGGCACCACCGAGTTGGCGTCGGGGATGTCAATGAACTGGCCGACCTTCACCTATTTTGCCGCGACGTGTCTCGTAACTCGCCAACTACGCGGGGCTTGAGCGCGATGCGGGCAACAGCAAAATTCGCAAACCAGGCTATCTGCGGATTTTAGGAATGTCAATATAGGCAAGAATTTTGCTTCCGTTTTCGGCCTCGATCGTCATGTTGCGAAATTCACTGCGCGTGTCGCAGCCGAGGTCGCACTTCCCTGTTTTATCCCGCCACATATAATACCGTTCTTCGAGATCGCACGGCCGCAGTTCGCAACTGTGCGAACCGTCATCGGAAGGAGACCGCGACATGGCAGAGAAAGTCGTCATTATCGGCAGCGGACCGGCGGGCTGGTCGGCCGCCATCTACGCTGCGCGAGCGAACCTGCAGCCGCTGCTGTTCGAGGGGACGATCCAGCCGGAGATGATTCCGCTGGGACAACTGGCGTTCACGACCGAGGTTGAGAACTACGCCGGTTTCCCGGCCGGCGATATCCGGACGTTCGTCGAAAGCGCCGTCGATGCGAGCCGTCACTACAACCTGCCGCCGGTGCCCAAAGGACACGAGCGGGACGGCCGGCCGCACTACGCCGTGCAGGGGGTCGAGTTGATGGAACTGATGAAGCAGCAGGCCCTGAATTTCGGCACGCGCGTGGTGGGAGACGAGATCGTCGACGTGGACTTCAACAGCCGGCCTCTGAAAGTCATCCCCGCGGAAGAGGCTCCCGTGGAAACGCACACGGTGATCGTGGCCACCGGGGCGCGAGCCAACTACTTGGGGCTGCCCTCCGAGGAAAAGTTCAAGAATCGCGGCGTCAGCGCCTGTGCCGTCTGCGACGGAGCGCTGCCCCGCTTCCGCAACCAGCCCTTGGCCGTCGTGGGGGGCGGTGATTCCGCGGTCGAAGAGGCAACCTACCTGACCGCTTTTGCCTCGAAGGTCTACCTGATCCACCGCCGCGACGAGTTGCGGGCCTCCAAGATCATGCAGCGCCGGGCGCTGGAGAATCCCAAGATCGAACTCGTCTGGAGCCACGTGGTTGACGAGGTCCTGGGGAACGACCAGGATGGAGTGACGGGGCTGCGGGTGAAAAGCACGAAAGACGCGACGCTCCGCGAATTGGCGGTGGTCGGCATGTTTGCCTCGATCGGCCACACGCCCAATACGGGCTTTCTGCGCGGCAAGCTGGAGATGAACGACAAGGGGTATATCAAGTGGACGGCGCCCTTCCGGACGTACACCAACGTCGAGGGTGTGTTCGCTGCCGGCGACGTGGCCGACGACTACTATCGTCAGGCGATCACCTCCGCCGGTACGGGCTGTATGGCGGCGCTGGACGCCGAGCGGTACCTGGCGGCCAAGGGGCATTAGAGGGGTCAGGGGTCAGCAGTCAGGGGTCAGGGCTCAGGGGGCAGGGCTCAGGGAAAAATGGCGAAGGACGAGGAACCAATGACCAAGTACGAAGGACCAAGGGCGAAAGCAGACGGGGGACCGCGGGATGGAGTACCGACGTTCCGTTCGCGCCGCGAGTTCTTGCAGCTTACGGCGGCCGGATGGCTGGCCACGTCGTCGGCCGTCGTGCGGGCGGCGGGATCCGGCGCGGACCGCGTCCCGCCAGCATGGAAGTACTCGATCTGCAACGAGACGTTCGGGGACTGGGCTCAGGAGAAAATCTTCCAGTTTGCAGCCGAGTGCGGTTATCGCGGGGTGGAGATCGCCCCTTTTACGATCGATGCCGACGTGCGGAAGATCACGGCCGGTACGCGAGCGCAGTTGCGGCAGCAAGCCGAGCAATCCGGTGTCGAACTGTGCGCCCTCCACTGGCTGCTGGCAAAGACCGAGGGATTCCACTTGACGAGCCCCGACGCCGCCGTCCGCCGCGAAACGGCCGCTTATCTGATCGAACTGGGGCGGTTCTGCCACGACCTGGGCGGCAAAGTCCTGGTGTTCGGCTCGCCGAAACAGCGCAACCTGTTGCCGGGCGTCAGCCGCACCGAGGGGCAGAAGCACGCGGTCGAGGTCCTGCGGCGTGCGATGTCAACGCTAGCGGACTTGGGCGTCGTGCTCGCCCTGGAGCCACTATCGCCCCGCACGACCAATTTCATGACCACGACTGCCGAAGCGGTCGAACTAGCCGAGATGGTCGACTTGCCGAACTGCCGCTTGTTGCTGGACTGCCTGGCGATGACCACGGAGAGCACGCCGATTCCGGACTTGATCCGGCGGCACGGCAACTGGCTGGTCCATTTCCACGCCAACGACCGCAACCAGCGTGGGCCGGGCATGGGCGAGCTGGATTTCGTGCCGATCTTCCAAGCCCTGCGGGACGTGCATTATCAAGGCTGGGTGTCCGTAGAGGTCTTCGATACCTCGCCCGGCGGCGAGACGATCGCGCGGCGAAGCATCGAGTACATGCGGCAGGTCGAAGCTGGGCGGCGCGATCGCGGCTGACTTCGCCGGTATCCCGCCCATTGGGATCGTCGACGGATTCGTCATCAGGCGAACCAATCACAAGGCGACGGGAATCCGAATCGGGTTCCGGCGACGGGAATTGATCGGCGCGAAGGCTTCGATTTTCAGGTCCTGCAGGATCGCCGCTTTCAGTTCCGCGTCGTCGGCCGCGCCGTCAGTCCCAACCCACGTCGGATCACGCTGAACGTGACTGCGTCTGCCGCTGCAGGGCCTCCTTGACGCCGACGTACGCCAATCGCGACTTGAGGCAACTCTGCCGGAATGCCTCCGGCCGCGAAACGCCCGCCAAACGCAACACCTCGACCCCACGGTTGCGGAAGCTGAGGTCCCCGGCGGCGAACCAGCCCTGGCCCGGCAGGATGTCGATTTCGATCGAATCAAAGCCGTCCAAGCCAACCGACGAATGCTCGACCGGCGGCCAGCCCTTCTGGATCACGACTCGGCGATTGGTCAGCGTGTAGCACATGCCGGCGCGGGGCATGACGCGCCAGAAACACAGCAGTGCAGCAAACGGGCTTGACAGCAAGGCGAGCAGGTTGCCGAGCCGGAAAATGTAAATGTCGGGCCAGCGAATGCTGTACAGTCTCCCCAGATACTGGCCCGACGAGAAAGCGGAAACGGAAGGCCAGACGGTCATCACAGTGACTTCGACCAATTCGGCAGGAGCGACGCCAGCAATAGCTTGTTTCATGGCTTAAAATCCGATGTCGAAACGAGTTACGACTGCCGGCGGGCACGTCAAGGACGCTGATCAGCCACGCGCATCCCGCATCCCGCATCCCGCATCATCCAACCCCCAGATTAGCAGACGCCCCGGCAAATCGCCAGACCAGCGAGTCCTTGGCGAGGCGAGGGTTGGTTGCGGCGCTTCCCGGCGTTGTGGGATCATTGGCAGGTGAAAGGCAGCAAATAATCCGGTCGCACTGGACACGGGCCTCTTGCAAAGTCGGGCTTGGTTCAGTAAAGTTGGGGCTTGGGAAAGTCGAAAACCTTTGGAGCGAAGGGGTTCCAGAAATTTTTTTCTGCAGACCCTTGACACTCGACGGACATTGCGTAGGATTACGCATCTCGCAGCGAGGGGAACCCAGCTGCAAGCGATCTTTGACAATTTGGTAGCGACCTTTCGAGTTTTAGCTCGAGATTGTGCTTACAGGCCAATGAACGGCGTTCCGCGACCGGGACGCCAAAGATGGTTTCAAGCCATCAGTTGAGTTGCGAATTGCCGGCCCGGCTGTTTCGACGGTGGGGCTGGTTAAGCGGATACTTAATTGAAGGGTTTGATCCTGGCTCAGAATGAACGTTGGCGGCGTGGATTAGGCATGCAAGTCGTGCGGCAGCAGGCCCCGCAAGGGGTGCTGGCGAGCGGCGTAAGGGAGAGTAACACGCGGGTACCTGCCCTCAGGCCCGGGATAGCTGCGGGAAACTGCAATTAATACCGGATGATGTCTCCGGACCAAAGGTGTAATTCCGCCGGAGGAGGGGCCCACGTCCTATCAGCTAGTTGGAGAGGTAACGGCTCACCAAGGCAACGACGGGTACGGGGTGTGAGAGCATGACTCCCCTCACTGGGACTGAGACACTGCCCAGACACCTACGGGTGGCTGCAGTCGAGAATCTTCCGCAATGGGCGAAAGCCTGACGGAGCGACGCCGCGTGCGGGATGAAGGCCTTCGGGTTGTAAACCGCTGTCAGTGGGGAGCAAGTGCATGGGGGTTCTCCCCTGTGTTTGAGCGATCCGCAGAGGAAGCGCAGGCTAAGTTCGTGCCAGCAGCCGCGGTAACACGAACTGCGCAAACGTTATTCGGAATCACTGGGCTTAAAGAGTTCGTAGGCGGCGCGTTAAGTCGGGTGTGAAAGCCCTCGGCTCAACCGAGGAATTGCGCCCGAAACTAGCGTGCTTGAGTGAGATAGAGGTGAGCGGAACTGATGGTGGAGCGGTGAAATGCGTTGATATTATCAGGAACACCGGTGGCGAAAGCGGCTCACTGGGTCTCAACTGACGCTGAGGAACGAAAGCTAGGGTAGCGAACGGGATTAGATACCCCGGTAGTCCTAGCCGTAAACGATGAGCACTAGGTTGAGGGGACCTCCACATCCCCCCGGCCGTAGCGAAAGTGTTAAGTGCTCCGCCTGGGGAGTATGGTCGCAAGGCTGAAACTCAAAGGAATTGACGGGGGCTCACACAAGCGGTGGAGC